>NZ_JBBNLR010000008.1:0-89048 GCF_040092375.1 Collinsella sp. CLA-ER-H5 | reverse complement strand
CATCCATTGGAACACGAGAAGGAGGCAGGTTAAACTGAAGGGACTGACCCCGGAGGAATTCCGGAATCAGTCCCTATGTGCGGCGTAGGCCGCTTATTAGCCCGTCCAAGAATTGGGGCGCAGTTCAATAATTGCCGGGGCGTTTTCTATTGACTGGATTCAGTGTTGGCCGTTTCGGTCCGGATGCGCCGCTCGGCCTCTTCGAGGTCCCTGACAATCCTTCCCAGCGTCACGCAGTAATGCGAGAAGACCGGGTCCTCCTTGCCGGACCGGTCCTCGCAGCAAAAGAGCATCGACTCATGAAAGCAGGCGAGCTCGTAGACGATGTCTTCGAGTTCCATGCGACTCCTTTCAAAAAGTAAATAAGGCCTTAAATGGTATCGATGCTGGACGTGGGCTGCCGGCGTCCGCCGTGAATCAGCCACGGCTCCGCGGCCGGGTGGCACCTCCGCTACGCCGCGTCAAGGGGGCCCATGAGACCCCGCACAAACCTCCGCTCCGCTCCGGTTGGTGGAGGTCGTCATGGACCTCCCTTGACCCGTCTTCGCTCCGGTGCGGCTTTGCAGGGAGCAAAGCCGACGACGACGCGCGGCGTCGCCATTCGGCTTTGCCCGCAGGGGCGAGATGTTGAGGGCCACGTGCCCGGAACGGAGGAAGGCATGCAGCAGCTGATGACCGAGGAAATCGCCAAGACGGTGCCGAGGCTCTACGAGCAGGACGGGGCGGAGGACCCCACGGTCTACGCCCACTACTTCTCGTGCGTGAACGGATGGGACTGGTGGCTGCTCGAGTTCGACGGAACGGACGAGGCGTTCGGCCTCGTCGAGGGCTACGACGACGAGCTCGGCTACTTCAGCATCAAGGAGATGGCCGAGCTGAACCGCCAGATGGGGTTCGCCGCCGTCGAGCGCGACGAGCACTTCTCCCCGAGGCCGCTCAGCGCCGTCAGGAGGAGGTAGCCGCATGGTCACGGTCGAGTTCGACTCCATGGGCGAGGCGGTCCGCCTCGCCCTCGTGGCCGATGAGTACGCGGGCGGCGGCCTGGCCGTCCTCCTCCTCGACGCCACGGACCCGCGCTCCGAGGGCTACATGGCCGAGTGGGGCGTGCTCACGGCGAGCGTGCCGGCGGCCGCTGAGTGGTGCCGCGGGCGGGGCAACGTCGCCATCGACGCCGACATGCCCGCGGCGCTCCTCGAGGCGCTCGAGGCCGCCGGCACGTTCCGGATGGCCGGCCGCTCGGCGGCGTCCGGGATGGCCCGCTACCCGCTGGCCACGGTCGCCGGGCGCGCCCTCGCCGGCATGGGCGGCCTGCCCGAGACCCTCGAGGAGGCGCTCGGCTCGACGGTCGTCGTCGAGTACGAGTCGGGCGGCGACGGCGGCGCGTTCGAGGTGGGGACCGCGCCGGCGGGCTCGGCCGAGCTCGAGCGACTCATCGCCGCCGCGAGGTCCGAGGCGGACGCGTTGGCGCGCTCCGGCGGATGGGCTGCCGTCCGGGTCGGTTTCGGGGACGCCGAGACCATCGACTGCGAGACGGGCCGGACGGTTTACGTCGCGGGGTGAAATGGGAGGAGAGCGCGGGCGCGGTCCGGATGGGCCGCGCTTTTCCTTTCACGGGGATGCGGAGCTCCCACCGTCCAAGTGCCTTGGACGGTGGGAGCTGGATGCGACGATATACTGCGCGTGCAACGGGGACACGCGCCTCCTTTTCGGTTGACTCCACCAGTTCGTGCAGAGACTTTTCGATTTCCCGCTTTGATTTGGAGGTCTGTAATTCCATATTTCTGGAATACGGCACGAGGCTGAGCTTCGAAATCGCGTCTTGCGTCGGTAGATTGTTCCGCGTCCGCGACCAGTTTTTCAAGGGTGCTAAGCTGGGACTGTATTGAGAGTTCGTTTAGGTGGTTCACATTGTCCATAGCGGTGACCGCCAATGTTGAATAGCTGTCTTGAAAGACTGTGTCACGCTAGTGTCGGTATCGATTTGATACTACGAACAAATTAGAACTAAATGGATATCGTTTCCATACTAATTAAAACAAATTTGCATTCAAGTTTTTATTTAAACTTGATTTAAGGCGGAGTGGAATGTGAGCGCACAAGGAGATGCGGAATCGATGAGAGCCTCAAAAAAAATTACTGCAGTGTTATCATCTCTCATCCTCTCTATTCTTCCATTTCTGATTCTATGGGCGGCTTGGTCAGCCCTCCCTGATACAATTCCCGCTCATTGGAGTGGGGGTGTGGTTGATCGATGGGGTAATAAGCTTGAATTGCTGGTTGTTCCGCTGTTTTCTCTGATTGGTTCTATTGCAATTTCTGTGTACCTTATTGTTTCCACGCGGCGAAGAGAGTTCGCGGATTTCTCTGTTCGAATGCGACGGGATTTTCTTGCGTGCTATATTTCTAGCCTTCTTTTATCGACAACCTGCTCAGTGATAATTGCCGTTTGGGTTCAGTTGATTCTTACGCAAAGCACTGCGGTTGATGGGGGGCTTGGACTATCGATCCTGTATTCCCTTCCCGGGCTATATGTGATCTTGTGCGCTTTGCCGCCTTTTTATGCGAGCGGCGAGAGCAAAAAGGGAGAGCGCCTGATAACAGTTCTTATTGGCGGCGCGGAGATTGTTCTTTGTGGAATAGTGCTTGAAGGTTCGGCTGCCTCTTATGCGATGATTGGACTGATGATTCTGTTCTGTGCGTTTGAGATTGTGTCACAGGTAAGGGATAGCCGGTCCTTATGAGTTGAATTACGCGCGTGCGGATATAAAGGTTGGCATGTTAAGCTGGTCGTTTTCTCGTTCTGGGACATTTGCAGTAGGATGAGTGGGACTAGGCGCGCTGCGGTGTGATGGTGACGGCTGAGGCTTGTATCGCTGCAAATCCGCTGATGCACATTTTGCTATTGGGCTTGAAGGTGGGACCGACAGGCCTTTGTTTGGGATGTTCTGGTCGTCCAACGCGTGTTGCACGGCTTTATATTGTTACGCTCGTTCGGCGCTCCGTTGGAGCATTTCCGGGCTTGTCGGCATCATGACTTGGCCAAGTGACACGCTTGCCGGGACGGTTGTAACGCCGCGCCGGTTCCGTGTGCTCCTTCGTTGTTGGCCCGTCCAGCCGGGGGCGGATTCGGCCTCATGTTGTGGCGCACGGCCTTCAGGGGCTTCCCCTGGCGAGCTATGTTCGTCCGTATGGGTAAGGGTCGGTTTGAGCTGACAATCCCGTGCCGGAAGAGGCTTGCACCATGCGCGCGATGACAGAGATTGAGTGGCTGGACGGCCGTGTGACGAAGGTGCCGGAGCTCGTCCTGGGCGATGCGCTCGGCGAGAGCGTCCAGGCGGAGCTCGATTTCGGGTTCGACGACGTGTTGGAGGGCCTTTGGGTTGAGGTGCGCCATCATGAGCAGGATAAGGGCGCACTACGGGCGCCCGGGATTTTGCGGCGCAACTCGGCGTGCCGAGTTCGTTTCCGCTGGTAGCGTGGCCGGTTAAACCGGAAGGCGGTCACGGCCAGCCGTCATACGCGCCTCGCGTGTCGTATGACGGCTGGCCGTTTGCGCAGGCAGGGCCGTATGACGCATCAGAACCCGTCGGGTGCGGCGGACGCCTTGCGCTTCCTGCCGCCGGACGGCGACCCTTTGGGCTTTTTCGGCTTCTCCGGGATGCGCCAGACCGGTGCCGGGACGGTGTTCCGGATCTCCCCCTCGAGCGCCCGCGCGAGCATCGCGCCCTCGGCCTCCGGCGACGTCAGGTCCAGCAGCGGCCCCAGGAACGTCTCGGTGATGTCGCGGCTGGCGAGCGCCATCGGGCCCTCTGCGTCGATCACGAGCGTGCCGTTCTCGCGTGCGCTCCAGGCCATGAGCTCCGACGGGGTGATCAGTGGGCGGCGCGCCACGGAGAACGACTTGCCGGACGAGGAGCTCTGCGTCCCCTTGGTGGAGCTCTCCCCGGTCGTCCTCACGCTGTAGTCGCCGAGGCGCTTGCTGATCTCCTCCGCCTCGCCGACGGACTCCACCGAGAGGACGACCTGGGTGCCGAGCAGTGCCAGCAGCGCGTCCGACTCGGCCCTCGAGTAGCCGCACCGCGCCTCCAGAAGCTGGATGTTCTGGAGCACGAAGACGACGTGCAGGCCGATGCTCCGGACCTCCGCGAGGTCGCCGAGGAGGCGGGGGATCTTGGGGATCCCGGACCCCTCGTCGATGGCGAGCAGGGTCTCCGCCGGCAGCCTGCCGCCTGATAGGCGCGCGGTCTCGCGCAGCGCCGACAGCGCCTGAGAGAAGATGCACGAGACGAGCGCGCCGCGGTCGCCGCGGTCCGTCGCGCTGGCGATGTAGAGGATGGTCGGTTTGCGTCCGACCGATGCGAGGTCGACCTCGCCGTCCCAGAGCATGCGGCTGACGTCGTCGTCGCAGAAGGACATGAGGTAGTTGCGCGCGGTGGAGACGAGGGCCTCCCCTCCGCCGCCGTTCGACGAGGCGACGAGGAGGAACTGGCGCGCCGGGTTTCCCGCCGGCAGGTCCGCGGCGAGCTCCTCCAGCGACTTCACGGCGCTCTTCCCGTCGCGGGGCTCCAGGAGCGCGAGCACGGTCGAGAGGTTCCGCGCGCCGTCGGGGATCCGCCCGTCCGTAATCGCGAGCAGGCAGAGGCCGGTCAGCAGGTTGCGGCTGGCGTCCGTGAAGAACCTCTGGCCGGAGGAGAAGGCGTCGGGCACGATGGCGGACGACAGCTCGCGGAGCTCGGCCACGGCACCTGCGACGCCCTCGGTCCCGAGTGCCGCGATGGCGCGGTCGAGGGGGTTGAACCTCGCCGACTTGACGGGCTCGTCGAGCCGGATGGCGACGACCTCCATCCCGGCCCTCCTGGCGAGCGGCTCGGTCCATGCGCGAATCTCGGACTTCGGGTCGTGGACGATGACGGACATCGGGATCCCGTGGGCGTTGCGGTCGATCGCCGCGACGATCGAGGGTGCCGTCGCGCGTCTGCTTTTGCCAGCGCCACTGCCCGCCCTTATGAGGCAGTGGACGGCGGGGACCATCGCGATCCCGCCGCCGATGCAGCCGGCCGCCACGAGCCCCTCCGCGGCGGCCTTCCCGTCCCAGGGAGGGCAGCGCCTCGCGACCCTGGAGGGCCTCGACTCGAGCCAGGCGTCCCCGTGCGTGCGCGTGGGCGCGCGGTCGCCGGCGAACGTTCCGTCGTGGAGTCTCGCCCATGAGCGGGCCCAAGAAACGAGGCCGAGGATGAGGACGGCCGTCGCGACGAGGGCGAGGGCCGCGAGCACCTCTCCTATCTCGCCCGACGCCGCCGCGTCGGCGGCCGCTTCGAGAGGGCTGCGGAAGACGTAGGCGGGCTCGGGGCCCGGGTCGGCCGTGGGCAGCCGCAGCAGGACGGAGAGGCCCGAGATGAGGGATAGAGTCCACCACCTGGCGTAGTCCCAGGCGCTGGCGGTCGCGGCGCAGGCTATGACGGCGGCGACGCCTTGGGCCGCGAGTGTGCCGGCGAGTTCCTTTTTCATATCGCGGTTGAAGGATTTCGGTTTCATCTCGTGATCGTCCTCTCTATCCTGTTTGCTATCTTCAGCGCGGGGACGCTCGACGGCCCGGTGCCGCCGGAGGCGAGGATTCTCAGGGTCACGGCGATGAGCCGCAGCGCCCTCTCGCCGGCCTCGTCCCCCATGTCGCGCCCGCCGGCGTCCCGGGCGGCCTCCCTGGCGACCAAGGTCGCCACCGCGGCGGCGCGCCCGAGGGCCGGGCCGGGCGACGGCGCATGCCTGAAGGCCCGGTCTGCCGAGGGACACCCCCTGAGGTCTGCCGGCTCGAGGTCCCGGCCGCGTGCGGCCTTTCGCGCGATCCTCTCGAGGCGCGCCCTCGGGATGCAGGAACGGGCCTCGGTGGCGAGCCCGGCCTCCCGCCGCCTCTCCACCGCCGGGCCGGTTCCGGGCGCGGCGCGTCGCGTCGGCATCTCCTCACGAGTTGGCGTCCTGTCGGGCACCAGGACGCGCAGGGCCGCGTTCTCGCACCGGAGGCCGAGGTCGGCGGCCTCCTTGCGGGCGTAGGCGTCCCGCGCCTCCCCGGCCAGGCACTTGAGGCCGGCGCACCTCTCGACCGCCTTCCTGTGGCGCTCCAGCGCGCCGGCGAGCTCGGGGGAGCCGGACGCCGCCCGGTCGAGGGCCTCCCTCAGCGCGGCGGATGCCTCCGGGTGGAAACGCCTGAGGTGGGCGGCCTCGATCCTTCCGTCCGGCGGCAGCTCGATATCGAAGCGGTTCCGGTCGATGCGGGCGACGGCGTCCAGAGCGGCCTCCCTCGCGAGGTCGCGCTCGATGTAGGCCTCCCGCAGCAGCGGTGCCATGGCCTTCGAGGAGATCTCGAGCCGCGCTGCCTCCATCTTCCCCTTGGGCAGCAGGGAGTCCCAGTCGCCCTCGTGGTCGACCGTGAGGATGTGGACGTGGTGGCTCGTGCCGTTGACGTGCATCGCCGCGTAGAACTCCACGCGGCTCTCGGGCACGCCGGTCATCTCGGAGAAGAGCCTCGGCCACTCGGACCGCACCAGCGCCTGCCAGGCGTCCAGGCGGTCGAGGCCGGCATCTGGGGCGATGTCGTTCGGGACCGTGACGACGGTGGTGAGCACCGCGCCGCCGTTTTGGGCGATGGCGCGCCTGGCCTCCGCCACGGGGACCGGGCCGCCCGCGCCCCAGAGGCCGCCGGTCGAGCCGGTCCTGTTCGCGGCGTAGGCGGCCAGGCCGTCCACGCCGAGCCTCCTGCCGTCGGCCTCGCTGACCTCGATGACGACTCCGCGGCGTGTGCCGGCGTATGCCGCCAGGCCCGCGGCGGACGCCCTCGCGGACGTTCCCGCGCGGACGACGGAGTGGTTGACGATGACGGGCGGGCTAGCCATCGGCACGCTCCCGCGCGTGGAGCTTCACCTCGTCGATCCTGCCGAGGCCAGCGCGGCTGAGCTCGCCGGCCTGCGCGAGGTAGTTCTTCCAGATGTCCGCGACAGGGACGTCCTCGAGCGAGGCGTAGGACGCCTTGAGGACGTCGGCCGACATGAGGCCGGCCATGATGGCGGCGGTCATGGGGCGCGAGAGGACCGCGGCGATGCGGTCCTCGGTGGCGTCGAGCTTGCGCTCGATGTCGAGTGCGGCGACGTCCATGCGCGCGTCGACGATGCCGCGGATGAAGCCCGCGACCTCGTTGCCGTAGAGGTCGAGCCCCTCCGCGGCGAGCGCCGAGCGCAGGAGAGAGCGGATCTCGTCGCTGACGTTGGAACCGTTGAGCTCCGCTCGCGTCTTGAGGGGGGTGTAGAGCTTTGAGTCGAGCTTCACGCTGACGTTCTTTGTTGTTGCTGTCATTCGATTCTCTCTTCGATGCGCGGTGATCATCGGCCCGAAAGCAGGGGCGGACCGACCGTTGTCGATCCGCCCCGCTTGAGGCCTACTCGTCTTCGAGTAGGACGTTGGGATAGCCCTCGGGCGCCTGGTCTGCCGGGAGGGGAGGATAGGCGACAAGCTTGTTCACGACTCCTATCGCATCGAGGTCCAGGATGCTGTCGATACCGCGGAGAACGCTGTCCGGGGTGTAAGAGCGATCGCCGCTGCGGGCGACCCCGACGATGACCCTGGCGAGCTCGCGGGGGTCGATACCGGGCCAGCGCCTGGCGATTTCCGCGACGATGGCGGGTGCGACGTAAGGGATATTGGGGACGGAGGAGTGGGACGCGATGACGAAGGCGTCGGGGATGCCCTCGATTCTCTCTGTGTGCTCGATAACGATGGGCTGGACGCCGTAGGTGCTCCAGCCGTCGAGCAGGCATTCGGCGTTCGAGGGGATGCGGAAGGAGTGGCCGTTGAGGGTGAGGGGCTTGTGGTTCTTATAGACACTGTTCTTGGGCATGGTTTTCCTTTCGATGTGAGAGGGCCGCCGCCCGCTCGGGCGGCGGCGTACGATGAGCTAGCCGTCGATGTCCTCGACAGTGAAGAGGGGCGAGGGGGCGCGATCGGCGAGTTCAATGGGGACCGCGCCGAAAACACCGAGTTCCTGAGTGATGCCCTCGAGTCGAGCTGAGAAGCGTTTGACAAACGCGTCGTGCGTCGCGCCGGTGCCGTTGACGACATAGGCGCGAGCTGCGATCTTGACGAGCTCGTGGTCGGGGATGCCATAGCACTCGTCGATGGCAGCGAGACAATCCATCGCGTCGACGGCCTCGTCAGTGGGGCTAAACGCCATGAAAGTGCGGGGGACGTTCCGAATCGAGCGCTTGAACTGCAGGATCCAGACGCTCTGGGCGTTTTCGGCCTGCTCGGGGTTGAGGACGGGGATGTCCTGGCTGCCATGGTAGACATACCGCTTCTTGGCGGTGTCGAAGGCGAGGGCCGGACTGCTGTCCGTCTGGACTACGACAGTCTGATGCCGCATAGGTACCTCCTAAATGTTGGAATCCATAAAACTGGTTGTCGATGATGAATGCCGCTGTTAGGCGGAGCCCTCGCCCTCGTGTCGGTCACGACTGCCTCCCCTCGCGTACCCCGGCGCTAATCAGCTCGATGAGCTCGCGTACGCGGTCGGGGTCTCCCCCGGCTGCCTTAAGTGCTCGGGCGATGCTTTTTCCCGTGTGCGTGGATGCGAACAGGGTTGCGCGCTTGTGGCGGTGACGGTCGCCGAGTAGCTCGAGGAGCGCGTCGGTCTCTTCGCGCATACGGCTGGCCCCGACGTCCGCGACGATGAGGACGGGAGAATCGCGATAGGGGTCGACAGCGTGCGATTTTGCGTTTGGGCCGAAGAGCTCGCCGCTGTTCCAGGCCTTGGCGAGTTCCGGCGCGCTTGCGAAGGTGGCGCACTCGCAAGATGACATCGAGAAGGCAACGGCTTCCGCTGCCGCCGTGTCGTCGTCGTCTCGGGCGATCCAAACCCACGCGCCGTCAGAGAGGCGCGCAGACTCTTCCCCCCTTGCGGCTGGAGCTTTGGCCGCAAAGACAGCAGACGCGCGCTCGGCGATGAGCTCGGGGGTGTGTTTGGGAGCGCGACGGGCGTTGCGGCGGGGGCCGCGCAGGGCCTTCCACGCCTCGGGCGTGATGACGGTGCCGATGGCATCGTAGTAGCTCTTGGGGGCAGGCAGGCCGTCGTAGTCGATCATTCTACTCACCGCTCTTACCGCGGAGGGCGCTGAGATAGGCGTTGAGATCGCGTTCGTAAATATATGTGCGGCGGCAAAGGTAGATGCCCATGCCGGTACGGGCGATGAGCTGGCCGGCGGTATCGGGGGTGAGATGCAACTTGTCCGCGACCTCATCGCGGGTGAGAAGCGGGCCCGTCTGGATGCCGGGCGCGTCGTTGTCGTCCATAATGGGACTCCATTCAGTATCGAATCGTGCATATTTGTGTCGACAACAACGACTATCGTCTATTTGGCTATACCCAAAAAGGTATAGAAACGGTATAATCAAAAACGCAGGTAAATAGCTTTATATGATTAGAATTGCCTCTTCAATTGTGTGTGTGGATTGTGGATTGGCCATTTATTGGCCGTGGTTGGAGCGCAGATGGACGTTTCTGGACTTGACTTAATGTCAGGAAGGCTGTCGGGGGTCGACGATGTCCGGGTGGATGGGGAAGATTTGGTTTTCTCCCCGTCTGCGCGCCCTGGCGACGGCGAAGTCGGCCGCCGGGATGACGAGTCCTTTGTTGAGATCGCCAACCTGGTTAGATATCCCTGCGACGGATTCGATGCGGCTCCACAGTTCACGTGTCGCGGTTTGAGAGACTCTACTGAGATGCTGTCCATATTGGCGTCAACTGTGGAAGCGGAGGGGTTTGAAAAAGAAGGTCTCGATGAGCTGTTGGCGGTCGCGAAATCAATTGGCCCATTGTTCGGTTCGCCGATTCGCATGCGCGGTGAAATCCGGGAGCCGATCGCGCTTTGGTATTGGGCGGCGACTCTGTTCAGCTATGCGGTCCGGCTGCGCGATGTCGAGATGGGACGAGCCTACGGCATCGGTCTTGAAGCTGGACTTGCCACGGCGTTTGAAATAAGAGGAGCTGGAACGGAAAAGAAGTCCCTGATAGCTGCGGTTCCGCTTTGCGTGCCAGACGTTGATCGGGATGTGTTGACCACGGTGGTTGGACCTTTATTGGCATTTTCCCCATCGGGTGCAGCTGTGATGCCCCTTGATGAGACCAGGCGTATCGATGACTCCGAAGTGGTTTCGTATCGTTTCGGCCGGCGGGGGGAGTCTGCGTATCCTCCGTTGGTGGGATGCGTTATAGGCAGGGCACGATTGGTCGAGTACTGTCTATCGCAGGAGGATGAGTGCGGTCTACCGTGCCTTGAGCTGCCGGGCGGCAATGTAGTCCAGCTGACGAGTGGACCAATCGACGGTGATACAGCAGACGACCATTCCGATGAACTGTCGATGGATCAGAGGGTTGCGTCCGAGCTTTTGCAGGCGATGGTCCTGTTCTTCACGGGGCAGGTTCATCTGGGATGGGTTCCGGTCCGCAAGCCTGACGGGATTGGCTTGTCTTTTAGGCCGACGTTTTCTAGTGCATTCGAGCGGCTATGGTGTTGCCTCGGAGAATGGTATCCAGAGGATGTTCTAAGAAGGTGCCCCCACTGCGGTCGGGTTTTCTCTACGCGGTGCGGAAGATCGAAGACATATTGCAGCGCCAAATGTCGAATCGCTGAAAAATCAGCGAGGCAGTATAGGCGTACGATAAACAAGGAGCTCCCCCGGGACGCGAGGTAGGGAAGAGTTTACTGGTCGGACAATAGATTGCCGATGGTATTTGCGGCGGCCTTGTCCTTGGCGGCAATTGCGTGCGAGTAAGTGTCGAGCGTAAGCTTGACGGTGCTGTGTCCGAGACGACTGCTGACGGTTTTGATGTCGACGTTCTCGCCAATGAGCAGCGTAGCCTGGGTGTGACGGAGGATGTGCGGAGTTAGACCCGTGTACCCCTTTCCTCTTGCGTATCGCACGCCATCTCGCTCAACGTAGTGGGTGATCTCCGTAAACTCGCCGAAGCCGTAGTCGGAAGACCATTCACGGAACCAACGGCCGAAGTTGTTGGGGTCCATATGGACGATTTCGATGGGGTCGCATTTCCGGCGCTCGTTCTTCATCGTCGCTCTTCCTTTTTTACGTGCGTCTCGCAGGGCATGGACAACCGGGGTGGATGAGTCCTGTTCCAGCCCGACCTCGGAGAGTAGTGTGCCCTGAAGCATCTTCCATGCGGACAGCCTGTCGTTCATGAAGGGACTCAGGGAAATGGACCTGAGCCCCTTGGCGCTCTTGGGGGCACGAGGGTTCTTGTCTGCCGCGAACTGCTCGCCGACAAAAATGTAGCCGTCGTCGAGATGAACGTTGGACCAGGAGAGGCCGAGTAGCTCGCCTCGTCGCATACCCGTGTCGAGCAGGAGGAGCATTCCGATCCTATGCGCGTCCATTTCCTGTGACATCAGGGTCTCAAGCAGCTTTTTCGCCTCATCTAGGCGCAGGGACTGCCTTTCGGCTCCCTGCGGCCGCGGGACTGATATTGCATCGCATGGGTTTTTGAGTATCAACTCGTCGACAAGGGCCGCCTTCATTATTTGTTTCAGCTTGACGTGGATTTTGTGCAGCTCGGATTCGGAGAAGCGCGCGGTCTTGCGGACGTCGACGTATGCCTGTTTGATGACGGGTGCGCGAAGGTCTCTTATGGGGTAGTTTCCGAACAACTCTTTGATTTCGTTGATTTCGAGTTGTTCTCGATCGTAGCTGAGGGGGCTCAGCTCGTTTTTCCGAGTGTCGTGAAATAGCTGGGCATACTCCCCGACGGTCTGGGAGGATTTTTTGACAACGATCCCCTCATTCAGCTCGGCTTTATACGCCTCGAGGGCAGCGCGTAGCTCTGACTTGTTCCTAGCGTAGACCTTGCGCCTCGGGGAGTATGCGTATTTGCCCGTAACGGGGTCTTTGCCCATGTTATGGCGAATGTAGAAAACGCCCTTTTGGGTTTTGCTTTTGACGGCGCTGCCTTTTCCGACGACAAGTGGTCTATCCATGATGCCTAGATTCTGCATAGTGGGTGGTGTCGAGTTCCGTTGTTGTATCGCATACGCTCGGAGCAGCACGCACGCGCGACCGCTTGCGGCGGACGCCGCGTGTGCGCTGCTCCGAGCGTATGCGATACAACTGCTGAAGTCAAGCATCCATTGGTCGAATTTTGGTCGAAATTGGCACGGTATTGATTCAAGCATTTTATTAAAATATGTTAATCTACCTGCATATATAACGGTATCAAAGAGCTTCAAAAAGTGTCGATAAACATCGATATTCCGTTCTCATAACCCGGAGGTCGTAGGTTCAAATCCTGCCCCCGCGACCAAGAACTTGCAGCTCGTCGGCCTAGCCGGCGAGCTTTTTTGTTATTCCGGGACTGTGTTTTCGGTCCAATTCTCGGCTTCTTAAACAAAATCTCGATCTGTAACATCTAGACCCGATTTGGGCGGCTAAGTGTTACAGATCGAGATGTTTCGGCAGGACGGTCTTCGTTTGTCTAAATCTGTAACACGAGGGACGGATTTTGCCGAGTTGTTGTTATAGATTGAGATTTTTTAGCAGGCGGGTTTGGTTTGTCTCGATCTGTAACAGTAAGACCCGGTTTTGTCGCGTAACTGTTACAGATTGAGACAAACCGACGGGCCGCCCTGCCCCATCCACCTGCCGCTACCTGCTGTCCGCCGATTTCCGTTGCGCTGTTGTATTCCCATGCCATATCCTCTAGACAACTACGCGGCAACATCGCCGCCGCGCCTACAAGAGAGGAATGTCCATGACCGCACCTGCATCCAAGCTGCTTCAGCCCATTACGGTTGGCCCCCTTGAGCTCAAAAACCGCATTATGTTTCCGCCGCTGACCACCGGCTACGAGGAGCGTGACGGCTCCATTGGCGAGCGCAGCCTGGCTTTTTACGAGCGCTTGGCCCGTGGCGGCGTGAGTTACATCGTCATCGGCGACGTTGCTCCCGTCATGACCGCAAGCCCCACGCCCAAGCTGGCGACCGACGCCCAAATCCCCACGTTTAAGGCCCTGGCCGATGCCGTCCACAAGCACGGCGCCAAGGTCGCGCTGCAGCTGTTCCACCCCGAGTACGACGTGCCCGGTGTCGGCCGCATGGTCATGGGATCCATGGCCGCCGCCAAGGCCGCGCAGGAGGCCAAGGCCGCCGGCGACGAGGAGACCTTTGCCGCCAAGATGGCCGAGTCCAACGAGATCCGCAACCAGGCCTACGCCAAGCTGCACCACGACATGCAGCACTTTGTGAACGAGGCGAGTGTGGAGCAGCTCACCCAGATCAAGGAGGCTATCGCCGCCTCGGCCGCTCGCGCGCAGCAGGCCGGGATCGATGCCATCGAGGTCCACGGCGACCGCCTGGTAGGTTCGCTGTGCTCGGCCATCCTCAACCAGCGCACCGACGAGTACGGCGGCTCGTTCGAGAACCGCGTTCGCTACGCGCTGGAGGTCGTCGCTGCCATTAAGGAAGCCGCGCCGCAGCTGATGGTGGAGTACAAGCTCCCCGTGATCATGGAGAACCCCGACGGCACGCCGCGCGGCAAGGGCGGCCTGCAGCCCGACGAGGCCTGCGAGTTCGCCAAGCTGCTCGAGGGCGCGGGCATCGATATGATCCAGGTCGCACAGGCCAACCACACCGGCAACATGGGCGACACCATTCCGCCCATGGGCGCCATGCCCTACAACTGGACGCTGCCCGTGGCCGAGCGCGTCAAGGCCCTGGTCTCCGTGCCGGTGGCAACCGTCGGCCGTGTTGTTTCGGTCGAGGCCGGCGAGAAGATTCTGGAAGACGGCGCCGCCGACATCATCGCCTATGGCCGCTCGCTCATGTGCGACCCCGACATTGCGCTGAAGGCCGCCACGGGTGAGCCCATCCGCGAGTGCCTCAACTGCAACAAGGGCTGCGTCGACGCGATTCAAAATCGCAAGTACATCTCGTGCGTGCTCAATGCCGAGAACGGCGACGAGGCGACCATCGCCATCAAGCCGGGCGAGGGCGACAAGAAGATCGCCGTGGTGGGCGGCGGTATTGCCGGCCTGGAGGCCGCGCGCGTGGCGGCCAAGCGCGGCTACGATGTGACCGTCTACGAGGCGAGCGATCATCTGGGCGGCCAGATTGTGCTGGCGGCCGCGCCTCCGCGCAAGGACGAGATCATGCGCTCGGTCGAGTATTACGAGAAGATTCTGCCCGGCCTGGGCGTGAAGGTTGAGCTCAACCATGCCGCTAGCCCCGCGGACCTCAACGCCGCCGATGCCGCGATTGTGGCCGTGGGCGCGCACGACGTGGTCATCCCCGTTCCGGGCGCCGACTCGGAGAAGGTCGTCTCGAGCTGGGACGTGCTGGCCGGCAAGGTGGAGCTTACGGGCCGCGCCGCCGTCATTGGCGGTGGCCTGGTGGGCACCGAGACTGCCGAGTACCTGCTGCAGCACGGCTGCCAGGTGGCGATCGTGGAGATGCTCGACAAGATTGCCGCGGGCGAGTCCGAGACCATTCTGCCGCTGATTATGAGCGACTTTGCCGAGCACAACGTGGAGCAGCACGTGAAGACCCGCCTGACCGCCATTACCGACGAGGGCGTTGAGGCCATTTGCACCACCGAGGACGGCGCCGAGGAGCCGGTGAAGATCGCCTGCGATTACGTGGTGATGGCCGTGGGCTCCAAGGCCAACGCGTTTGACCTGGATGGCGTGACGGTGCCCGTGACTTGCGTGGGCGACTGCTCGGGTGAGCGCACCGCCGACATTGCGAGCGCCATTCGCACGGCGTATCACGCGGCCAACGAGCTGTAGTTGAACATCGCGGCCAGGCGGGGCGGTAGCACGGATCCGTCTCGCCCGGCTGTGTCCCGTCGGGTGTTAACCGGTGCGGGGCCTGCAAGCGCAGCAGGTCCCGCCCTTTTTGTTTTGCTCCGGTGGATGGCAATGCGCGGTAATCATGAGGAGTGAGGACGTCTACTGCCTTGCAGATCACTCAAAAATATTGGGGGAGGGGTTAATAATTATATCCTCTATACCAAAGGACATAAAGAGATGCCAATTTTGTTGACAAGCGAATGACGATTAGCTGCGAGTCAGCTACCAGCGTAAATAATCGATAAAGAAATGTCGTAATTTGGTGCCAAATGCCCAGATAACGCCGCGTCTATTTTAATTAACTGCTTTGAGCAAACAGTAAAATGCTACTATCTAACTTGCACGTAAGAAAGCAGATTAACGGTTAAGGCTAAGAAGTGGCAGGTATGTCGGAAGCAACTAGGACTCGCACGCATGCGCCCGAGGTTAGGCAGCGCGCCGTCGAGATCCTCCAAGAGGGGGTCGGCCATCGCGCCCTCGCCGCGGAGCTTGGCATTCCCCAGGCCACGGCTCGTCAGTGGGCCCGCGCGTATGCCGTGGGCGGTGCCGACGCCGTTCTCAATGCCGGTTCGCATCATCACACCTATTCGTACGACGTAAAGCTCGCTGTGGTTAAGGACCGTCTGGAAAGCGGCTTGACGGTTCGCGAGGCCATGATCAAGCACAAGATTCCCAGCGAGTCTTCGGTCAAGGCTTGGTGCCGTCAGTACCGTGAGGGCGGTGAGTCCGCACTGGTCGATAAGCCGCGCGGTCGCAAGCCGCGCGTTAAAAAGGCGGAATAGCAAACGGGATGGTGCGCCCACAGGGGCGCATTTTTCTTGCCGCGCCAACTTTTTGGACCGGCGCGAGCCTGTCGGGACATCCTCCAAAGTGGCCAATAAACCGCGCGCAGTGGCCCGCGCGCCTGTCGCTGCGATAGGGGAGCGTCGCCTCTCTGCTCCAAAGCAGACGTGCCCTTACCCCGTACGCCTAAAACTCCCCAGTTGACCGAAAACCTGCCGCCGCTGCTCCTCAATTGAGCTATAACGTTAAACAATTGCAGCGTTTTTGCATGGGGGAGTGATGGTATGACGCTACTGTATTTCCTTACCCTGTTTCCGCTGGTACCGGCGCTGGGCATGCTGCTCGCGCGCGGTGACCGCGCCCGCGATGCGGTGGGGCTCATAGGTTCCGGCATTATTATGGCGGCGACAGTTGTAGTCGCCGTCATGTTTTTTGGCACGGGTCCGCAGAGCTTTGAGGTTGCCCCCGGCACCTCGCATGTGCTCTCGATCATCAGCTCCGCCATCGATGTCATCCTGTGCGCCGTCATCCTGTACAACGCGTATAAATATAGGAACGCGCTCACCACGGTGCTCGGCATAGTCCAGCTGGTGGGTTCGCTCGCCTTTGCGGCCATGACGCTGCCCGCGGCCGAAGCCGTCACGGCGACGCCGCTCTACCTGGACTACATGAGCGTGATCATGGTCCTCGCCGTCGGTATCGTCGGCAGCCTTATCTGCGTGTATGCCCTGGGCTACATGAAGGACTTCCAGGCCCACGACGAGCACGAGGCTGCGCTGCGCGGGCAGACCGCGCCCGACCGTCGCCCGCAGTTCCTGGCGCTTATGTTCCTGTTCCTCTCGGCCATGTTCGTCATCGTGACGAGCGACAACCTTGAGTGGCTGTTCTGCGGCTGGGAAATCACCACCGTGTGCTCGTTCCTTATGATTGGCTACACGCGCACGCCCGAGGCCATCAAAAACGCCTTCACCCAGATCATCCTCAACATGCTGGGCGGCATCGCGTTTTTGGTCGGACTCATGTACCTGCACGTTAACGGCATGCCGCTGACCATCTCGGGCATGATCGAGCTTTCCGGCGCCGGCACCGCGCAGTCCGCGCTGCTGGTGATGCCGGTCATCTTGCTATCGCTCGCCGCCCTTACCAAGGCCGCACAGATGCCGTTCCACACTTGGCTGCTTGGCGCCATGGTTGCCCCCACGCCCACGAGCGCCCTGCTGCACTCGTCAACCATGGTCAAAGCCGGCGTGTTCCTGATGGTCAAGCTGAGCCCGCTCTATGCCATCTATCCCGTGACCGGCTTTATGGTCACGAGTGTGGGTGCCATCACGTTTTTGCTCGCTGCCCTCATGGCCATCTCGCAGAGCAACGCCAAGCGTGTGCTCGCGTACTCCACCATTTCCAACTTGGGCCTCATTAGTGCCTGCTTGGGTGTCGGCGCGCCCGAGGCCGTATGGGCGGCCATCTTCCTGATCCTGTTCCACACGGTGGCCAAGTCGCTGCTGTTCCTGTGCGTGGGCACGGCCGAGCATCATATCGGCAGCCGCGATATCGAGGACATGGACGGCATGTTCAGCCGCATGCCGCACCTGACGCGCCTGATGATGCTGGGCATCATGGGCATGTTTGTGGCGCCGTTTGGCATGCTCGTGTCCAAGTGGGGCGCCCTGGTGGCGTTCGCGCAGACCGGCAACGTGCTCATGATCATGGTGCTTGCCTTTGGCTCGGCCGCGACGTTCTTCTTCTGGGGCAAGTGGCTTGCCAAGCTTTCGGGCGTCGACCCCACGGCTCAAAACGTTGAGGTCAATGTCCATAAGACCGAATGGATGGCCCTCAACACCATCGCCGCGCTGCTTATTCTGTGCTGCGTGGCGTTCCCGGTTATCTCGAGCGGTCTGGTGTCGCCTTACTTGGCCATGGTGTTTGGCCGCGTGCCGTACGTTATTGGCAAGGACGCCATGTATCTGATGGTGGTTATCGTGGCTTTTATTGCCGTGGTGTTGCTGACTTCATTCCGCGTGAGCAACAAACCGCATGTAAACGTATATCTTTCGGGTGTGGGAACCGACAAATATCGCCATTTCCGCGGCTCGATGGGACACGAGGTAAAGGCCGAAAAGCGCAATTGGTACTCGGAGGACGCCCTTGGCGAGAAGCGTATTGGCCCCGCGGGTAGCGTCGTGTGCTGCAGCATTATCTTGTTTGCGCTGCTGTGTTGCGCATGGATTGGGCCCGAGAGACTTGCCATGAGTGCGCCCTCGGTGCTGCGCGGCAAGTATTTTGAAGGTTCGGGCGTCGCGGGCATTTTTATTGGCACCGTGGCATTTGCCTTGCTGGCGCCGCTTGTGGGCGGCCTGATCGACGGCGTTGACCGCAAACTTTCGGCCCGCATGCAGGGCCGTGTGGGCCCGCGCCTGCTGCAGCCTTTCTACGACGTTTCCAAGCTGCTGCGCAAAGCCCCCGCCAGCGTAAACACCATGGACGATACCTACATGGCGTGCGCGCTCATCTTCACCGTCGTGGGCGGCGGCATCTTTGTGTCGGGTTCCAACACGCTGCTGTGCGCCTTTATGGTTACGCTCGCCGCGATCTTTGTGGTGCTGGCGTCCGCCTCGACGCAAAGTCCGTTTGCCCAGGTTGGCGCCGATCGTGAGTTGCTGCAGGTTATGAGTTACGAGCCCGCCGTTCTGCTGATGAGCGTGGGCCTGTACCTTGCCACCGACAGCTTCGATTCCATTGCCGTGACGGGGCAGTCGGCCCCCATCATCGTGTACAGCGCGCCCATTTTCCTCGCGCTGCTCGCGGTGCTTACCATCAAGCTGCGCAAGTCGCCGTTCGATCTTTCGTACTCGCATCACGCGCATCAGGAGATCGTCCAGGGCGTCGCCACCGAGATGAGCGGCGGCACGCTGGCCAAGATGACCCTTATGCACTGGTGCGAGACCGTGCTGTTTTTGATGTGGGTGGGCATGTTCTTTGTTTGGGACAACCCGGTGAGCTGGGTGGTCGCCCTGGTCGTGATGGCTGCGACGTATTTTGTCGAGGTACTGATCGACAACACCTTCGCACGCAGCACCTGGCGCAGCTGCTTTAAGCTCGGATGGGGTGTGGCGCTGGTGTTTGGCCTGCTCAACCTTATGCCCATCCTCGTCGACGTGTTTATTTAGGAGGCGGCATCCATGGATCATAAAATGTCGCGCTCGCCGTGGGTTATTCATTACGACGGCTCGAGCTGCAACGGATGCGATATCGAGGTGCTGGCCTCGCTCACGCCGCTGTTCGATGCGGAGCGGTTTGGCGTGGTCAACACCGGCAACCCCAAGCATGCAGATATCTTTTTGGTGACGGGGTCGGTCAATGCCCAGAACCTGCCCGTCGTGCGCCAGATCTACAACCAGATGCTCGAGCCCAAGTGCGTGGTGGCCTGCGGTATCTGCGCGTGTTCGGGCGGCGTGTTCCGCGATGCGTACAACGTGATCGGTGGCGTGGACCGCGCGATTCCCGTGGACGTGTACGCGCCCGGGTGCGCCATTCGTCCCGAGACGGTGATCGATGCCATCGTGGAGGCGTGCGGCATCCTGGATCAGAAGGAAGCCGTGATGCGCGCCGGCGGCGACCCGCTCACCGTGGGCGGTGCCGCAACCTGGGACGGTGGCGTTGAGCTGGGCGAGGACGGGTTCGTGGCTGCTGCGGGGGCCGGGGTCGGTGTCGACGCAGGCGCGGCTGACGGTGCGCCCGTCGCTGCAAAGGAGGCCGAGTAATGCAAAAGGCAATCTATACCACCGTCGGAATCGACGAGCTGTTGCCGCATGTGCAGGCGCTCAAGGGCTTCGGTGCCCGCTTTGTGCAGATGCACGCCGAGCGCTGTGTGGACGACGGATCGTATCGCCTGGTCTATACGTTTATCAACGTTCGTGCTGCTCGGGAGCATATCGCGCAGGACGGCAACTATGCGATTGAGAATCTGATGGTCGAGGGTATCGACCAGTACCAGGAGATTCCGTCCATCAGCTCGTACTATCCGGCGGTATTCCCGTTTGAAAACGAAGCGCATGACCTATTTGGTCTTGCCATCACCGACATGCAGGTCGACTTCAACGGCTTTTTCTACCAGGTCTCGACTGCCGAGCCCATGAGCGTTATCACGCCCGAGGTGAAGGCCGCGCGCGAGAAAGCCATGAAGGTCCGTGCCGCCGCCGAGGCCAAGGCGCGCAAGGCCGCCGCCGAGAAGGCTGCCGCTGCCGCGGCCGCTGCGGGGGAGGGTACTGCGGGTGCTACTGTCGCTCAGTCCGCTGCGGCTGCCGGCTCCGATGCTCAGCACGATGAAGCTGCCGCCAAGGCCGCGCTCAAAGCCGCCGAGCTGGAAGCAAAGCTCGCCGCCATGGATCCCGAGAAAGCGGCCAAGGTCCGCGCGGCGCTTGCCGCCAAGGCCGCCCGCGACAAGCAGAAAAAGGAGGCGTAAGGTCCATGGCACATCGCTCCGTTATTCCGTTTGGCCCGCAGCACCCGGTGCTGCCCGAGCCGCTTCATCTGGACCTGGTGATCGAGGACGACCGCGTTATCGAGGCAATTCCGCAGATCGGCTTTGTGCACCGCGGACTCGAGAAGCTTACCGAAAAGCGCGATATGCATCAGTTTGGCTACATCGCCGAGCGCATCTGCGGTATCTGCGCCGTGGGCCATAGCTGCGGCTATGCCAGCGCCTGCGAGCGCATGCTCGACATCGAGGTGCCCGGCCGCGTGCAGTATATCCGCACCATTTTGCACGAGCTTTCGCGCATTCACTCGCACCTGCTGTGGCTGGGCCTGCTCGCCGATGCCTTTGGCTTCGAGGCGCTGTTCTATCGCTCGTGGACGCTGCGCGAGCAGATTCTCAAGATTTTTGAGAGCACCTGCGGCGGCCGTGTGATCCTTTCGATTAACGAGATCGGCGGCCTTAAGCACGATATCGAGGACTCCGAGCTGGCAGGCATTGTCCAGACGCTCGATGCCATGCGTCCCGACTACGAGGCCCTGGTGCATACGTTTTTGGACGACAATAGCTGCGGCGAGCGCTTGCATGGCGTGGGCGTGATTAGCAAGAAGGAAGCGCTGGAGCTTTCGATGGTCGGCCCGTTCGGTCGTGCCTCGGGCGTGGACTACGACGTGCGCATGTTTGGCGACGGCGCCTATGCGGATCTGGCCGCGTTTGAACCTATCGTGGCGACCGATGGCGACTGCTATGCCCGCTGCCAGGTGCGTTGCGCCGAGGTCACGCAGGCCATGGACATCATCAAGGAGCTTGTGGGCAAGATTCCGCACGACGGAATCGGCGGGCGCACCAAGCTCACGCCGGCCGACGGCGCGCTCGGCGAGGTTGTGATTGAGCAGCCGCGCGGCGAGGCGTATTACTATGTGCGCGGTAACGGCACCAAGAACTTGGACCGCTTCCGCGTGCGGACGCCGACGTCGCAAAACCTGGCGGGTCTGACGCATGCGCTGCAGGGCGTGCTTCTTGCCAACGTGCCCATGATTATCCTGACCATCGATCCCTGCATTAGCTGCACGGAAAGGTAGGCGCGGCATGAGTTTGCTGACATTTGCCAAGACGGCCTTGGGTTCTATGGTCAAGCGGCCGGTCACGGTGTGCTATCCGCAGGAGAAGCTCGCGGCGCCCGAGCGACTGCGCGGGCATATCGTCAATGACATGGACGTGTGCATCTGCTGCGGCATGTGCGCGCGGCGTTGCCCGGCGGGCGCGCTCGCGGTCGATCGCAAAGGCGGCACCTGGTCGATCGACCCGTACGCCTGCGTGGTGTGCGGCGAGTGCATCGAGAGCTGCCCCAAGCACTGTTTGAGCATGGACACCGCCCGCACTCCAGTTGCGGCGAACAAGACTCCCACGGTAGAAACCAAACCGGAATAACTCTGGACTGGGGCTGGTATAGCGTTGGGATAGGGCCGGTGGGGCAAAATTGCCCCACCGGCCCCGCGCTTAAACGCGCGGTTGTACCGCCACGAACAAAACCATGCCGGATTACGGGGCTGGATAGCGAACCTCCGACCATATAGAAAACCGCAAAAACAAAACCGCAGGTAGATAGCCTGCCGTTTTCCAAAAAATGAAGGTATGGATGAGGGTCCCGACTTTAGCCCCGTAATCCGGCATAGTTTTGAAATAGCATTAAATCGGTAGCAGCTATTTTTCTTTGCCGGGGCGGTCGGTCTTCGGGCAATTACCCCCGCAGGTAGGCGATGGCGATCTGCGTGCGGTTGCGCAGGCCCATTTTGGCAAGGATCGAGCTGATGTGGTTGCGCACTGTGCCTTCGCCCATATAAGCGGTGGCGGCAATCTCCTTGTTGTCGAGGCCGCGGGCGATGAGCTCGGCGACTTCGAACTCGCGGTCGGTCAGGCTGACAAAGGCCGCGGGCCGGCGGGTCGCGCCGGCCTCGACGTCCGCCCCATCAAAGTTGATATCCTCGATCGCCTTACCTTCGAGTACGCGTTTGCCATCCATGACCTGCGCTAACGCTGGCGGAATGGCGGCGACATCGGTTTTGATCAGGTAGCCGCGGGCACCCAGTTTGAGCGCCGACACAATGTACTCGTCATCCGGGAATGTCGTCAGAAACACCACGCGCGCCGCAGGGTCGCGCTCGAGGATCTCGCGTGCCGCCGATAGGCCGTCGCGTCCTGGCATCTGAATGTCGAGCAGCGCGATGTCGGGTGAGTACTCGGTGTAGAGCGCCACCGCATCGTTGCCGTTGGCGCCGGTACCCACCACCTCGATCTGCGGCTGGGCGCCCAGGATAATCTTGAGCGAATCGACCACCAAGCGGTCGTCGTCGACAACGATGAGCCTCATCGGTCCTCATCTCCTTGCTGTTTGGGAACGGTGGCAAACACGCGCCAGCCGCCGACGCCGGCGCGCGGACCGGCGGTGAAGGTGCCGCCAAGCGCCTCGATGCGCTCGCGCATGGAGGCGAGCCCCATGCCCTCCGCGGCGCCACGGCCGATTGCTTGGACCCCGCCCACGCCATCGTCGGTAACGATGAGCTGGTAAAACGACGGATGCTCCATGCACCGTACGGTGGCAGTATGGGCGCAAGCGTGGCGCATGGTGTTGGAGAGCGCCTCGCGCAGGACCGCCGCAAAGCAGTTCGCGACGTTTGCGGGCGCATGTTCGGTCATAACTTCAAGCTCAATCTGCGGGCCGCCGTCCGAGCGCGCGCCTTCAACAATGCGTTCGAGCTGCACGGAAAGGTCGACGGCGTTGTCGTTGAGCGCGTGGACGCTGGTGCGCACAAGCTGGAGCGCCTCGTCAACCGTGCGTTTGACGTCGGCGAAATCGACGGCGACGCCGGGCTCGTCGGCGTGGATCACGCGCAGGGCTTCGGCTTGTAGCGAGGCACGCGTGAGCTGGTGTCCGACGTTATCGTGGATTTCGCGCGCGATGCGGGCGCGTTCGGCGAGTGTCGCGAGCTCGACTTCGTAGTCCTGGCGGTCGGCAAGATCGCGGTTGCGCGCCTCCAGCGCCAGAGCTCGTTCTTGCAGCTCGTCGCGGATACGGCGCATGCGCTGCTGTTCGCGCTCCAACTGGGCGGTACGTAGCGATAACAAGGTGGCGGCAACCGAAAGGATGGTGGTCAGCAGGAGCGTTCGGGCGGTGAGCTCGTCGGCGCGAAGGTCCGCGACAAGCGCAAAGGTAAAGACGGAGCCAATGCTCAGTGCGATCCAGGCGTGCTCGCGGCGCACGCGTCGCGCGATGTCATAGAGGGCGAGAGGCGCAAACGGCACAAACGGCGGCACGAAGACAGCCGCGATGATGTAAGCGTAACTCGCGGCCTCGCTTACGCGGCGCGTGCGTTCCCCCTGTGCGACCTCGGCCAGCGAGGTGGCAATAATGCCAAGGCAAAACGCCGCGACCAGGCGAGCGTCCACAGCAAGACCCATGGCGGCCGCAATACAGCACGCCAGCACGATCGATTTGTCGAAAAGCCTGTTCATACGGGTATTGTACGCGAAGCCGCGCGTGGTGGAGGGACCGCCTGCGCAACTGTGACATTCCTCCCACGCGGCAAAGCGGCGTCGATCGCTCGCGCGAGCGGGGGTTTTCACCTCTGCCCCCTCGCACTCGTGACAAAGCTCACTGGCGCGCGCCGGCGGCTCCTGCGATGATGCAATCGTACCGGGCTGCAATCAACAGAAGGGCCGCCTCATGACAGACATCGTCCACGTCGAAAACCTCGTCAAGCGCTACGACGATCTTATCGCGCTCGACCACTTTAACCTGAGCATCGCCCCCGGCGAGATCTTTGGCCTGCTCGGACCCAACGGCTCGGGCAAGACCACGTCCATCAACTGTATTCTGCAGCTGCTCGCTTACGACAAGGGCACCATCGAGCTGTTCGGCGAGCCCATGACACCCGCCCGCTACGACCTCAAGCGCCGCATCGGCGTGGTGCCGCAGCAGGTGGCGGTATTCGACGAGCTCACGGTGCGCGAGAACATCGACTATTTCTGCAGCCTCTACGTCAACGACCGCAAGCGCCGCCGCGCGCTGGTGGACGAGGCGATCGACTTTGTCGGGCTGGGCGACTTTACCAAGTTCCGCCCCGGCAAGCTCTCGGGTGGCCTGGCGCGTCGCCTCAACATCGCCTGCGGTATCGCGCACAAGCCCGAGCTCATCTTTTTTGACGAGCCCACGGTGGCGGTCGACCCGCAGAGCCGCAACGCCATCCTGGAGGGCATCTGCCGCCTGCGCGACGAGGGCGCCACGGTGGCGTATACCAGCCATTACATGGAGGAAGTCGAGCAGATCTGCAGCCGCATCATGATCATGGACGGTGGGCGCGTGCTGGCACAGGGCACCAACGACGAGCTCAAGCGCATGATCCAGATGGGCGAGCGCGTGACCGTCGAGGTCGGCGCCGTCGAGCCCGTCACGGTCAAGCGGCTGCGCGCCCTCGAGCACGTGCTCAGCGTCGAGCTGTCCGGCGGCGAGCTCGTCTGCACCTGCGAGGCGAGCCCACACAATCTGGTTGACATCCTCGACACGCTGCGCGCCGCCGACGTGGCACTCGGCCGCGTGTGGAGCGAGCCGCCGACCCTCAACGACGTGTTTCTTGAGATCACCGGCCGCGAGCTGCGCGACTAGGGGGCGGCCATGTTCAACACCATTATCATTACGGTCAAGACGCTGCTGCGCCGGCCGAGCACGTGGGTTTGGGGCGCGATCTTTCCCATTGCGCTTTCAACGATGTTCATGTTTATGTTTGCGAACCTGAGCTCCGACGGCAAGGTCGACCCGGTGCCGGTAGCCGTCGTGGCTGACGAGGCCTGGGACGCCTCGACCTTTAAGGACGTGGCGACGTCGCTTGCCAAGGAAGGCGACGACCAGCTGCTCGAGATCCACGAGTGCGACGATGCAGCCGATGCGAACCGTGCGCTTAAGGCCGGCGAGGTCGCGGGCATCTATACGGTCGACGACGCGGGCACGCCCAACCTCACGCTGCTTTCGAGCTATGACAACTCGCGTGCGTCGTCGGTGCTCACCGACCGCAGCATTTTGGAGACGGTGGCAAGCTCGTATACGCAAAATGCCGAGCTCATGTCCCAGATTGCCCAGGACAACCCGGCGGCGCTCGCCGACCCGGAGGCGGTTGCGCGCGCCCTGTCGCTCGAGGGTGGCACCCGCCGCGTAAGCCTGACACGCACCACGCCCGATGGCACGGTCATTTACTACTACGCGCTCTTTGGCCTGGTCGCGATGATGTCTGCCGAGTTTGCCGCCTTGAGCGTCGTCGATCTGCAGCCCAATCTGTCGGGCCTTGGTGCGCGTCGCTGCGTGGGCGGTCTTTCCAAGACGACGTCGCTGGCCGGCATTTTTGTCGGCTCGTGGCTGGTCTCCTTTGCCTCGATGGCAATCGCGATCGGCTACGTGCGCCTGGTCGTGGGCGTCGACTTTGGCGGGCGCGAGGGGCTGTGTCTGGTGGGCGGTGCCGCCTCCGCGCTTGCCGCCACGGGCCTGGGACTCTTTGTGGGCACGCTTCCCGTTAAGGGCGGCAAGGCGTCCAAGTCCGGCATCCTTACGGGCTTTGCCACCACGTGCGCTTTGTTCGCCGGGCTCTACGGTGAACCGGCGATGGCGCTTGCCGATGACGTTGCCCGCGCCTGCCCGGCCGAATGCTGGCTCAACCCCGTCAAGCTCATCTGCGACATGTTCAACCGCCTGTATTTCTTTGAGGACTTGGGCCCCTTTGCCGTTCGCGCCGGCGCGCTGGTCCTTATGGCGCTGCTGTTCGTTGCCGCCGCCACGCTGATCTTTGGAAGGAGCCGCTATGAGCACCTTTAAGACCGCGCTTCGCATGGCGCTGGCGCACCCGTTCTACCTGCTCATCTACACGGTGTTCATCTCACTGATGGGCGTATTCATCGCGGCATCGGTGAGCTGGAACTCGTCGCAGCTTACCGAGTACAAGCCCTACGACACCAACGTGATCGTGGTCGACCGCGACGACAGCGACCTTTCGCGTGCGCTTACCAAGCATCTGGGTTCGCGTTTTGAGCTGGTCACGGGCATCGGCGACGATACATACGATCTTGCGGACGCGCTCTCCAAGAGCAATAGCGCCAAGGGTAGCGCCGACTGCGTGTTCTTTATCCCGGAGGGGTTTGAGGGTGACCTTGTTGCAGCCGCCCGCGCGGGGGAGTCTCTGCCCAAGCTCGATGTGACCTACGGCGCCGGTACCATGGCGGCAGCGCTTTCGTCTGCCGAGGCCTCGCGCTGGATCTCGCTCGCGGGCGCTGCGGCCGCACTTGAGCCCGCCGCCTCTAACGGTAGCGTCGCCAAGGCTGCCGAGCATGCGGCCGCGAAGCGCGCCAAGGTCGAGATCGAGCAGGTCAAGGTTGACTCGACAGCCGCCGCCACGCTCGAGTCGTATTTCAACTTTGGCGCGTACGCGATTATCTCGTCGGTCATCGTGTCGGTGGGATTGGTGTTCTCGGGCATGAACGAGCCCGAGCGCGTGCGCCGCATGGATGCCGGCCCGGTCTCCGAGCGCCAGCGTTCGCTCGCCGTGTTTGCGGCCGCTGCCGTGCTCACCGTCTGCATTTGGCTCGTGTCGAGCATGATGGGCGTCGTGGGCTTTGCCGGCGCGGTTGCCGAAGTCGGCGTGGGCCGTGTGTGCCTGGCGCTGGCGGCGACGTTTGCCCTGGCGTGCACGCCGCTGGCCGTTGGCTTTGCGCTTTCGAGCCTGGGTGCGCGCGAGGAGTTGCTCAACGGCGTGGGCAACCTGCTCGGCATGCTCATGACGTTTTTGGGCGGCGCCTGGATGCCCCTGTCGCTGATGGGCCCGGCCGTGCAGACGGTGGCGCATTTTGTGCCGACATATTGGGTGAACGACGCGATCAGCAAGGCACTTGCCTCGGATTTGACGTCCGCCGTGCTGGGGGACATCGCCTGCGACCTGGGCGTCACGGCACTCTTCGCCGTGGCCATCGCCGCCGTAGGCCTCGCCCTCGCACGCACCAAATCCCGCGCCTAGCCACCTAGTCATTGGGTACTCATTGGGGACAGACTTAAATGAGTGGTTTCAGTCATTTAAGTCTGTCCCCAATGAGTACCCAATGACTGGTTTGGAAAAAATCGCGCACGTCGCTTAAAAATAGTTCGCCCAGGTTTACTATTACCCTAGAAAAGTAGCAGAAGGCTAACAACGGGGGATAGCATGGCAACGCGGGAAGCCTATGTCCAGGTCAAAGGGCTCAAGAAACACTACGGCGACGGTGACGCGCGTCTGACGGTACTCGATGGCATCGACACGTCCATCAACCGCGGAGAGGTCTGCGTCATGCTGGGGCCTTCGGGCTCGGGCAAGTCGACATTTCTTAATCTGATCGGCGGCCTGGAGGATGCCGACGCCGGCTCTATTCTGGTGGACGGCTGCGACCTCACGGTGCTCAAGCCTGCCGACCTGGGCGAGTATCGCCGCCGCGAGCTGGGCTTTGTCTTTCAGTTCTACAACCTGGTGCCCGACCTCACCATCAAGGAAAACATCGAGGTCACGGCACACCTGTCCAAAAAGCCGCTCAACATTGACGACCTGCTGCGTTCGCTGGGTCTCTACGAGCACCGCAACAAGTTCCCGCGCCAGGTCTCGGGCGGCCAGCAGCAGCGCTGTGCCATCGGCCGCGCGCTCGTCAAAAACCCGGGCCTGCTGCTGTGCGACGAGCCCACGGGCGCGCTTGACTACAAGACGTCCAAGGAAATCTTGCAGCTCATGGAAGACGTCAACCGCGAGTACGGCTGCACCGTCATTATCGTCACCCACAACGCTGCCATCGCCCGCATGGCCAATCGCGTGCTGCGCCTGCGCGACGGGCGCATCGTCGAGGATGAGCTCAACGAGTCGCCCGTCGCAGCCGCCGAGCTCGATTGGTAGGCGGCGCCATGACACCTCTCGCAAAACGTCTCCCGCGCGAGCTGCGCCGCAATATCGGTAAGTACCTGGGCATCTTTTTGCTTATGTGCGGAAGCATTGCCCTTACATCGGGCTTTTTGCTTGCGGCGCATTCCATCGGCTGCCTTATCGACGACATGCGCGATGCGTACACGATTGAGGACGGCCGCGTGACCACCTCCTTCGAGGCCACCAAAGACCAGCTCAAGGCAGTCGAGGACGCGACAGACGACGTCGGCGGCGTCACGCTCTACAAGAATTTCTCCATCGACGCCATCATCAAAAAGACCGCCGGCGACGACGGCACCAAGCGCACGCTGCGCACCTATGCGCACCGCACCAAGGTCGATATCGCGTCCTACTGTGAGGGCAGGGAACCCAAGGCGGACGACGAGGTGGCCATCGACCGTGTCTTTGCCACCAATAACAACCTGTCCGTGGGCGATAAAGTCGAGCTCGAGGGTCGCACCTACACCATCTGCGGCATCATGACCCAGCCCGATAGCCAGGCGCTGTTCCTCAACAATTCGGACTTTACGGTGAACACCATCACCTATGGCGTGGCCGAGGTCACCGACGCCGGCTTTGCCGCGCTCGAGGATGCCGGCGGCGCGCCTGCCTACACCTACTCCTTTACCTTTACCGACCGCGACCTCTCTACTGCGGATCGCATCGATGCGGAGCAGGATATGGTCGAGGCGCTGACCGATGTCGATGCGCGCGTGGACGATCTGATCGATGCCGATTCCAATCAGGGCATTGGCTATGCGCGCGACGACGTGGACGGCGACTCCATGATGTGGACGACGTTGCTCGACATCATCATCGTGATCATGGCGTTTGTCTTTGTGGTCCTTACCGACGCCACCATCGAGGAGGAGAGTGCCATCATCGGCACGCTGCTCGCCAGCGGTTATCGCCGTCGGGAGATCGTCCTGCACTACCTGGCACTTCCCGCCATCGTGGGCGTGGTCGCGGCGCTTTTGGGCACTGCGCTCGGCGTTGTGTTCTTTACCGAGCCCATGCGCAGCCTCTATTACGGTTCGTACAGCCTGCCGCCCTTCCAGGTGTATTGGAGCTGGGAGATCTTTGTGAAGTGCGCCGTGGTTCCTGCCGCCGCGCTCATTCTCATCACGCTGGTGGGCCTGCTTCGCAAAATGGGCAAGACGCCGTTGCAGTTCCTTCGTCACGAGGCGAGCGGTAAATCGGGTACCAAGCGTGGCCTGCAGCTGCCGGAGCGAATGGGCTTTGTCTCGCGCTTCCGCCTGCGTATCTTCCTGCGCAACCTGGGCAACTTCGCCACGCTCTTCGTGGGCATTGCGTTCGCCTCGCTGCTGCTGCTCTTTGGCCTGGCGATTCTGCCCACGATGACGCACTACGCGGACAACCTCGAGACGAGCCTGGTCGCCGAGCACCAGTACACGCTCAAGGCTCCGCTGGAGCTCGAGGGCACCGCCGAGGTGCGCGAGCAGTGGTCGGCACTCGAGCGCTTGCAGTCGGTTGACGGCGCGCTGCTTTCCGCCGCTCAGGATGCCGATGACGAGCTTGACGACGCGGCCGATGCGGCGCAGGCGGCAGCCGATGCCGCGACCGCAT
The DNA here is from genome assembly GCF_040092375.1 of Collinsella sp. CLA-ER-H5. NCBI lineage: Bacteria > Bacillati > Actinomycetota > Coriobacteriia > Coriobacteriales > Coriobacteriaceae > Collinsella > Collinsella sp. CLA-ER-H5. The sequence continues at coordinate 59,335 of NZ_JBBNLR010000008.1, read as the reverse complement.
CTCCGTCTGCCGAGAGCCTGACCGCGGCGCAGGATGCGCTTGCCAAGGTCCAGGACAAGAAGGATGCGCTTTATGCGCGCCTCGATGACCTTGCCGATGCCCTCGGCTGCAACCGCGACGAGGCTATCGACCTGATCGACAAGGCCTCTAAGATTGACGCTGACAACGACGATATCCACCCGGTCAATACGATCGACAATGGTGCAAGCGCAATCGCGCAGGCCGAGAAATACGCCGTCTACCAGCTGCAATACGACCGCGGCGATGGAAATGGCGAGGAGACGATTTCCGTCTACGGCATTTCATCCGACTCGCGCTATTGGAAAGACCTCAACGTCGGCGACGGACGCGTCGTCTTTGGCGGTGGCTTGCTCGACAAGTTCGGCTGGAGCGAGGGCCAGAAGGTCACGCTCAGCGACAAGTACGAGGGCGAGCATTATTCCTTTGAGTACGCGGGCAAGGACTGTGCCTGGGGCTCCAAGTCGGATATGAATGTCTATATGAGCATCGACGACTTTAACGAGCTGTTCGACAACGACGCCACCTACTTTAACGGCTATGCGAGCAACAAGAAGCTCGACCTCGATGCTCGTTACTTTGCCGGCGACACCACGCCCGACGACATGCGCGCCGTGGGCGACCAGTTCATCGGCATGATGAGCAAAATGATCGGCATGATGGTTGGACTTGCGGTGTTCATCTTCCTGCTGTTTATGTACCTGCTGACCAAGGCTGTGATCGACCACAGCGCCCGTTCGATTAGCTACATGAAGGTCTTTGGCTATCGCGAGAGCGAGATCTCGCATTTGTACATCCGCTCGATCACGCTGTGCGTGGTGGCGTCGCTCGTGCTGAGCCTGCCGGTCATTATTGGCTCGCTCACGGCCATCTTCCGTTCGATGCTGCTCGCCTATAACGGCAATATCGAGATCTATGTGCCCGCTTGGTCCATGGCGGCGTGCGTAGGAATCGGCTTTGCGACCTACCTGGTCGTGGCGCTGCTGCACACGCGTTCTATCAAACGTGTGGGCCTGGCCGAGGCGCTCAAAGTCCAAGAGTAGTCATTTAAGAACGTCCCCAATGACTAGGTTCCGTACTTGACTTTAACTCTGCTTTAACTGGTACCATCCTCTATGTCTGTAACGCCATATAGACCGAGGGGATATATCTATGACCGCAACTGCACCCGCAGCACCCGCTAAGGTGTACTTCACCAACCTGCGCACGCATGCTCGCGAGAGCCAGCTCGACAAGCTCAAGCGCCTCATACGTCACGCCGGTATTGAGCAGATCGACTTTGAGAACAAGTTCGTCGCCATCAAGATTCACTTTGGCGAGCTGGGCAACCTGAGCTTTTTGCGCCCCAACTACGCCCGCGCCGTCGCGGACGTGGTGAAGGAGCTGGGCGGCAAGCCCTTCCTCACCGACTGCAATACGCTCTATGTCGGTAGCCGCAAAAACGCGCTCGAGCACATCGACACTGCCTACCAGAACGGCTTTACCCCGTATGCCACGGGTTGCCAGATTATCATCGCCGACGGCCTCAAGGGTACCGACGAGGCGCTCGTCCCGGTCGAGGGCGGCGAGTACGTGCGCGAGGCCAAGATCGGTCAGGCGCTCATGGATGCCGATATTGTGATCAGCCTTACCCACTTTAAGGGTCATGAGCAGGCCGGCTTTGGCGGCGCCATGAAGAACCTGGGCATGGGCGGCGGCAGTCGCGCCGGCAAGATGGAGCAGCATGCCGCCGGCAAGCCGAACGTCGCGACCGAGCACTGCGTTGGCTGCCGTGCCTGCGAAAAGATCTGCGCGCACAACGCCATCTCGTTTGACGATACCCGCGAGCGCGAGCTTGCCAACGGCAACACTCGCACGGTGCACGTGGCTGCCATCGACCACGATCGCTGCGTGGGCTGCGGACGCTGCATTGCGGCATGCAACCAGGACGCCATCAAGCCCGGCTATGAGGCCGCGGCCGACGTGCTCAACTGTAAGATCGCCGAGTACACCAAAGCCGTTGTCCAGGATCGTCCCAGCTTCCACATTTCGCTGGCTATGGATATCAGCCCCAACTGCGATTGCCATCCCGAAAACGACACACCTATCGTCAACGATATCGGCATGTTCGCGAGCTTCGACCCGGTCGCCATCGACCAGGCCTGCGCCGACGCCGTCATGGCGTCCGAGCCGCTGCCCAACACCGAGCTTACCGATAGCGCGGCCAAGATGGAGCACAACCACGAGCATCTGGAGGGCGAGCAGGCCAAGGATCCCTTCTGCATCACGCATCCCGACACCGACTGGCGCGTGTGCATCGCGCATGCCGAGAAGATCGGCCTGGGCACGAGCGAGTACGAGCTCATCGAGGTCAAGTAGCGTCGTCCTATTGGACAAACCAAGCGCCTTTGTGGCGTTAGTTGAGTAAAAGCCGCCCACGAGCACAACGCTCGCGGGCGGCTTTTTGGAAGTGCGGCGAAAAATCGAACCCCGCCGACCACAAACCGTTTTTTGGCAACAAAACCCCAGACGTTGCTTTTTGCCTAAAAATTCTTGTCGAGGAAGTTGTCGACCGTGTCCCAGTAGAGTTCGGGGTCGACCTGCGCGCTCTTGGCGTGGGTGGCGCCATGGATGGTGAGCTTTTGCTTGACCTTGCTGGCGCACGCGTCGTAGTTTTGGTCGAGCATATCGTACGGCACAAAAGTGTCTTGGTCGCCGTGGATAAACAGCATGGGAACCGTCGCGTGTTTGAGTTGCTCCACACTGCTCGCCTTATGAAAGTCGTAGCCCGCGCGCACGTTGCACACCAAGTTTGCTACATCGAGCAAGGGAAAGCTGGGCAGGCCGAACACGTCCTTGAGCTGCAGAGAAAACTCGTCCCAAACACTTGTATAACCGCAGTCCTCGATAATGCATTTCACGTTTGCGGGCAGAGATTCCCCCGCGACGTTCATGGCAGTTGCCGCACCCATCGACTCGCCAAAGACCAGGATGCGCGCCTCGGGGTCAGCCTGAACGATTTGCTCGATCCATGCGACGATGTCGAGGCGCTCGGGCCAGCCCATGCCGATATAGTCGCCGCCGGAGCGCTCGTGGGCGCGTGCGGCGGGTGCGAGTACGTTCATGCCGCGGTCGTGGAATCGCTTGACGTATCGGGCCATACCGATGGGCTCGTTGGTATATCCATGCAGGCAGACGGCGTAATCGTGTGCGCTCTCCGACGCAGCAAAATACCAGGCGGCAAGCTCGGTCCCGTCGTTCGCGGTGAGGCTGCTGCTCTCGCGGTTTTCCTTAAACCACGCCCGTGCCTCGCCCTCCTCGGCGTCCATCTGCTCGCCCTTTTCGGCGTCCTTGCCATCCTGCATCATCTTCATGGTGTACGGCGCTTGGGGGTTCAGGGCAAAGTCAAACAAAAAGTTGCCGGCAAACCCCAGCAGCGCGACAACGAGCACCAGCGCAACGACGCCGGCTATCTTGAGCTTTCGATGGGAACGTGCGTTTTGAGACATAAGAAGCTTTCCTATAAGATGTTAATACATCAACATTTAATGCAAGCGCATTATGGACGTTCGCCGTTGATGCGTCAACAGGCAAAGAATGGGTAAACAAAGGGTCACGTATGGTGCAAATTTCGCACGTACCCAGACGCTTTGATATAGTGTTGAGAACTCTTTACGTTGGAGGATGTAACCGGCATGTCCGATTCGAGCGACAGTTCTAAGCCGCGACCCAAGACCGCGGCCGTTCCACACTACACCATGGGCGAGGAGATCATGAACTCCGTCACCCATGGTGTTGGCTGCCTGCTGGGTATCGCGGGCCTGGTGCTCCTGATCGTATTCGCCGCCCTGCGCGGCGGAGGCCCGGCCCACATGGCCGCGGCGATCGTCTATGGCGTAAGCATTATCCTTGAATACTTGGCCTCCACGCTTTACCACGCGATTCAGCCCGCGGGTGCCAAGCGCGTATTCCGCATCATCGACCATAGCTGCATCTACCTGCTCATTGCGGGCAGCTATACGCCGTTTTGCCTCATTACACTGGCAAACGACGGCGGCGCTGTGCTGTTCTTTGCCGTATGGGCCATCGCCATTATCGGCATCGCCCTCGAGTGCTTTATGCGCGAGCGTCAACCGCACTGGGTAAGCGGCCTGGTCTACCTGCTGATGGGCTGGCTCGTCGTCTTTAAGCTGCCCGAACTTGTGGCACTGCTCAGCCCCGTGGCACTTGCCCTGCTCGCCGTCGGCGGCGTGTGCTACACCGCGGGCGTGCCGTTCTATATCGCCAAAAACGTGCGCTATCTTCACAGCGTGTTTCACCTGTGGGTGCTCGCCGGCAGCATCTTCCAGTTCATGGCGGTGATTCTCTTCGTAATCTAGCGACCACGCCTGCGCACCCGCGTCCTTGTTTGGGCGCCGGTGCAATTGCCGTATCCGCCGTCAACGTTTTAATCCGACGTCCCGAATCTTGGAGGTTCGAGAAACTCCCGATGGACATAACCATCTCCCTTATCACCACCCTCGTTTTGACCCTCATCAACGGCTACTTCTCTATGTCCGAGATGGCGCTCACCACGGCCAAGCGCGCCGTGCTGGAGCACGAGGCCGAGGAGGGCGACAAGCGCGCCGAGCGCGCCATTAAGCTGGCTGCCGACTCCGACCAGCTGCTGGCCACCATCCAGGTTGCCATCACACTCGTGGGCTTTGCCTCGTCCGCCGTCGCCTCGACGAGCCTGTCCGACCCACTCGCCGCTTGGCTCACGAGCTTTGGCATCGCGCCGCTCTCCGCCATCGCGCGCGGCCTGGCGCCGGTCATCATCACCGTCGCGGTCGCCTTCGTGTCCATCGTGATTGGCGAGCTTGTGCCCAAGCGCATTGGTCTGGCCAATGCCGAAGGCGTGTCCAAGCAGGTCGTGGGGCCGCTTTCCGTGTTCCAAAAGATCGCCCGTCCGCTCGTGTGGCTGACCGGCGCCTGCTCCGATGGTCTGGCTCGCATCCTGCGCATCAAGAGCGCCGACGACCGTCAGAACGTCTCGGAAGAAGAGATCAAGTACATGGTCTCGGAGCAGGACGACCTGCTCGACGAGGAAAAGCGCATGATCCACGAGATCTTCGACCTGGGCGACACCGTTGCCCGCGAGGTCATGGTGCCGCGCGTGGACACCACCATGTGCGAGGACGACGAGACGGTCGCCGACGTGCTGTCCACCATGCGCCAGACCGGCTTTAGCCGCATCCCTGTCTATCACGAGGATCCCGACAACGTCGCCGGCATCGCGCACATCAAGGACCTGATTCAGCCCGCGCTCGACGGCAAGGGCGACCAGCCCATCGCCGGCTTTTTGCGCGACGCCACCTTTGTGCCCGACACCAAGGACATCCTGCCGCTGCTGTCCGAGATGCAGACCTCGCACGACCAGATCGTGGTGGTCGTGGACGAGTACGGCGGCACGGCCGGCATCATCACCATCGAGGACATCGTCGAGGAGATCGTCGGCGAGATCGAGGACGAGTTCGACCCCGACAACAAGTATCTCACGCGCCTTTCGCGCCGCGAGTGGCTCGTTGATGGGCGTTTTTCGTGCGATGACGCGATTGAGCTTGGTTGGCCGCTTGAGGAAAGCGATGATTATGAGACCATCGCCGGCTGGATTTTGGAGCTTTGCGACTCGGTGCCCGACATCGGAGAGGTGTTTGAGGTTGCGGGGTACAAGTTTAAAGTGCAGTCGATGCGTGGCCAGCGCATCTCGCTCATTCGCGTGATCGCTCCGGTCGAAACCGATAAGAAGGATTCCGAGTCTTCGGCAGAGAAGCCGGCGGCGTCGGGTGCGGGCTCTGTGGATCCGCACGATGGCGACGAGTAGGGCAAGGAAGAGTAGGGGAGAGTTATGGCAGGCCTGTTCAACATCCTTAAGGTCACCGTCAGCGAGGACAAGATCTGCGCGCATGTGCTGGTGAACCCCGGCATGCCGCTCATGACCTCGGAGGATATCGAGGCCACGGCGCGCGTGTATTACCTGGTGCCGGCGATTGCCAAGCACCTGTGCCTGGGTGATTCCGGTCGCGAGTTCCAGGACTGCATGGGCCAGACCGAGCTTTGCCATCTGCTTGAGCATGTGACGGTCGAGCTCATGAACGAGACCGGGCTTGCCGGCAGCATCTCGTGCGGCCGCACGCGCGTAAGCGAGCACGACGAGCGCGTTTTTGAGGTTGAGCTTTCGTGCCCCGACGACGCGCTGGCCATCGGCGCGCTGTCTTCGGCCACCTTTATGATGGACTGGGCGTACCTGCACGCCGACCAGCCTGCCCCTGACGTGGAAGGCACGGTCGCGGGCCTGCGCAACCTGGTGCTGGGCATGCGCGCCGAGGCCGAGGGCAAGGATCCTCACGAGGCCGTCGCCGCTGCGAACGGCGAAGATGCTGCCGAGGCCGAGGGCGCTGACGAGGGCGATGTGCCGGTCGACGCCGAGCCCGTTGCCGATGCGACCGCCGAGCCCGTTCCCACCGAGCCCCAGGGCGTCCCCAACTTTGACGACGAGCCCCAGGTGGCGATTGATACCGAGGGCGCGGTTGCCGAGAACCACGAGGCCTCCGCTGCCGTCTTTGGCGGTGCGGCGACGGTTCCGGCAGGGCCTGCGCATGAGGGCGGCCTGCCGCTCGTGGACGGCGCCGGCGAGGACCCGGGTGCCACGGTGGCCATGCCGGCTATGCCTCAGGAGTAGGCCTACGCGTTTATCACCATCACGTACTTGCGCCTTTGCCGTACGCAGATGAGCGGAGCGGCAAGTGATGCGCTGCGGGTATAATGGACAGCATTCAAACGGTGGGCACCGACGTGCCCGCAGGAGAGGAATGATCATGGGTAAGACTTTCAGCTTTGTCTCCGGCGCACTTTTTGGCGCCGCTGCCGGCGCTATTGTCGGCGTTGCTCTGGCCCCGCGCTCGGGTGCCGAGACCCGCGCCATGGCTGCCGATATCGCTAACGACGCCTGGGACAATATGCGCGACACCTACGAGCACAGCGCCGAGGAGGCCCGTGCTGCGGTGAATGACTTTGGCCCGATGGTTGACGCCAAGACCGACGACCTGCGCGCCAAGGTCGACCTGGCCCGCGAGCGCATGGACCAGCTGCGCGAGCAGCTCAACGACGCCATTTCGGGCGGCAACGTGACGCCTGCCGCCGACGTCGTGGTCGAGAACGCCGTCGAGGCTGATACCGAGGCTGCGGAGCCCTCGACCGAGGCATAATGCGCGCCGGGGATTTTGTCGGCGCCAAGATCTATCGCAAGCCTACCGAGGACAAGCGCACCAAAAAGGATGGCACGCCGCGCAGCCCTAAAAAGCTCGGAAAGATTCACTTTCCGGTCTTTACCCCGGGCGGTACGCGCGTGGTCGGCTTTATGGTCCGCCAGTCCGATATCGCGGGCATGATCGAGCGTCCCGACCGATTCGTAGCGCTCGACGCCATTGGTGTCTACGAGGGCGCCATTGCGGTCGATGACGTCAAGGACACGTACGATTCCGCCGCCGCTAAGCGCCTCGACATCAACTTGGACGATTGCATCATCTGGGTCGGTATGGACGTGCGCACGGAATCGGGCGACGTCGTGGGCTATTGCTCGGACGTTGAGTTCAAGCCACGCTCGGGCATCGTGCAGGCATTCTATGTGACCGCCGGTGCTGCTTCGAGTGTTTTGGTTGGTGACACGCAGGTGCCGCCGACGATGCTGCGCGGCTACGAGAACGGTGCGATGGTCGTCTCGGACGAGGTCAAGTCGCTCGGGTATTCGGGCGGTGCGGCCGCCAAGGCCGCCGAGGCCAGCGTCGTGGTGGGCGACAAGGTCAAAAAGGGTGCCAAGGTACTCGACGACAAGGGATCGGTTGCCGTGGACAAGGGCAGTCGCGCACTGGGCAAGCAGCTCGGCAAGACGCGCGGCATGTTCAAGGCCTTTAAGGACGAATACCAAAAGGCGAGCGGAGGCTCGTCAAAAGCTACAAAATAGCGACGTACCAAATGATGGGAGGCAAGCCGGAGACCTGTTGCTCCGGCTTGCTGTGTTTATGGGGGAGGGCACATGCACCAAAACGGATCCAACTTAAACGGGCGTTCGGGTGCGCATCCGACAGCGCGCCGCGACCTGGGGCAGCTGCCCAGCGGTCAGCGCCGCCGTCACCGTAAGCCCGGCGCGATGTATCTCAACCATAGCCGCGGCTTTAGCGATCGCAGCGCGCGCATCGGCAACAGCCGCACACCCCGTCGTTCGTCTCGCCTGCCCTATGCGCTGATCGCCGTGGGTTGCGCGCTCGTGCTGTTTATCGCTGCCGTCGTGGGCTACGTCAACCGCAGCGTGGACGTGGAGCTCAACGGCCAGAAGACCGCGGTGCGCGTGGGCTCTACGCTGCAGAATCTCATCGACGAACAGGATTTGACTGACACCTACGACGCAGGCGACCTGCTAGCCGTCGATGACAGCGTGCTCAAGCGCCATGGGGGCGAAAAGCTGTCGGTGAAGGTCGACGGCAAGCGCGTGAAGCAGGGCAAATGGGATAGCCGCGAACTCGAGGGCGGCGAGAAGGTGACGGTCAAGGATGGCCGTAACACTTACGAGAAGCACGAGGTTCAGGCTACGGTTATCGAGCCCAAGCTCAAGGTCGAGGGCACGGGCGCTATCGAGTATGTGCAGACATGGGGTGTCCAGGGCCGATCCGAGGTGTGGGTTGGTGAGCGGTCAGGCAAGACGCAAGACCGCGGCGAGGTTGTGCCCGCCACCGATTGCGTTGTTGCGTGCGCCAGCGTGGCGCCCAAGGGCAACAAAAAGTACGTGGCGCTGACGTTTGACGAGGGTCCGAGCGGCGCCACCAAACAGATCTTGCAGGTGCTCAAGGAAAAGGGCGTCACCGCGACGTTCTTCCTTTCGGGCGATGCGGCCGAGGCCTCGCCTGCCACGGCCAAGGCGATTGTCGACGCCGGGTGCGAGATCGGATCCAACAGCTACAGCGACGATTCGCTCAAGGGTCAGGACCGTGAGGCGGTGCGCGAACAGATCACGAAAGGCACCGATGCGATTAAGTCGGCGACCGGCGTGAAGACGATGCTGCTGCGTGCTCCCTACGCTGCCTTTGACGAGCAAAACTGGATTGATGCGATGGACCTGGTCTCCGCCGTGGTCTCGTGGAATATCGACTCGGGCGACTGGCTGCTAAACGGTGCCGACGAACAGGTCTCGACGGTGCTCGATTCGGTGACGCCGGGCAATATCGTGCTGCTCACCGATAGAGACGAATGCGCCGAGCAGACACTCGAGGCGCTGCCGCAGATTATCGACGGCCTCATTGCCGACGGCTACAAGATCGTGACGCTCAGCGACCTGGTCAAGACGGACACGTCGCTGAGCAAAAAGCTCACCTCGCTGACGAAGGTCACCATGCCCAAGGACGCCGTGTTCCCCCAACTTGCCGAGGACGACGACACCACAGAGTAGTCATTGGGTAGTCATTTAGGAACGTCCCCAATGACTATGTCACGGATGCGTCAGCGTTTGGTATGCCTGCAATGTGCAGCGCATAAATTCGATGCCGCAGGGCGATGCTGATGCTATAGTTACTGCGGTTAATGAGGGTCAAGAGAAAGGTTACAGGTGAAATCCAAACCTCGACCATACAGTCGATGACCCCATGCAGGTGCTTTTTGCGCATGCACGGGGTGTAAGCGTCGAGCGGCGTGCCGCCCGCGCATGCGTATACATATCCAGAAGCCCCCGGACGTCGCACATGCGGCCGCGTTCGGAGGAATAATGATGGGGAGCACCATTGAATTATCTGAGTGAGATGCTCAAATTGCCGGTCTTGGACGTCGATGGAGAAAAGCTCGGCGTGGTGAACGATTTTGGTATTGCTACCGGCGAAGTTTTTCCGCACGTGACGTCGCTCGCGTTCCGCGGTCCCGGCAAGACGCCGTTTATGATCAGCTGGCGCAAATGGGTCGACCGTATCGACGAGACGGGTGTACACCTTAAGACGTCGGCCACCGAAATCCGTTTTTCGTACCTGCAGCCGACCGAACTCTTGCTTGCCCGCGACGTGCTCAACAAGCAGATTGTCGACACGCAGGGCATGAAAGTCGTGCGCGTAAACGACATCAAGTTTTCCATGTCGGGCGAAAATCAGCTGCGCCTGCTGGGCGCCGAAGTGGGCGCCCGCGGTCTGCTACGCGCGATCAGCCCCGCACTCGAGCATATCGTCGAAGGCTTTATGAAGCACCTGGGCAAGCCGCTCAGTGAGGACATCATCGCTTGGTCCTACATGGACCTGCTCGATCGCTCGACCAAGAACATTCAACTCTCGGTGTCGCATAAGACGCTCGGCGAGCTGCACCCTGCCGACATCGCCGACATTATCGAGCAGCTCGACCCGCGCCTGCGTGCGCAGGTGTTTGCACAGCTCGATACTGCCCAGGCCGCCGAGGCCATCTCGGAGTTCGATGACGACGAGCTTATGACCGAGATGCTCGAGGGCCTGTCCGACACGGACGCATCGTCGATGCTGGCCATGATGGACCCGGACGACGCCGCCGACCTGATCGACGAGCTCGATTACGAGAAGGCCGAGAAGCTCCTGCGCCTGATGGGCGTCAAGGAGGAGAAGGCGATTCGTAACCTGCTGGGCTATGAGGACAACACCGCCGGCCGCATCATGACCTCGGAGTTTGTCTCGCTGCCCGCCACGGCGACGGTCGGCGATGCCATCGAGGCGATTCGCAAACTCGATGAGGACTTCGAGAGTGTCTATTACGTCTATACCGAGGATCCGAGCGGCATGCTCACCGGCGTGCTCTCGCTGCGCACGTTGATCGTTGCCGACCGCGATGCCACGCTGGGCCAGCTCGCCTATCGCGACCTGGTCTACGTGTCGCCCGACGAGGACCAGGAAGACGTGACGGACGAGATGACCAAGTACGACCTGGTTGCCATCCCTGTCTGCGACGAGAACCGTCATATCCTGGGCATCGTGACCTTCGACGACGCCATGGACGTCATCGCCGAGGAGCATCAGGAGGACCTGCAGATCGCCGGTGTCGGCTCGGGCGATAGCGCGTCGGACGACTCGACGAACGTGCTCAGCTGGTTTGTGCATCGCCAGTACTGGGTTGTCGTGTGGGGCATTGCCTCGTGCATCATGGCAACGGTGCTGGGGACGGCGCTCGGCTCCGCGCATCTGGTGGTGTTCCCCATGTGCGCCATGCCGCTCGTGCTGCTTGCTGCCTCGCGCATGGTGTCGTTCGTCAAGAACTACTTCTTGGAGTATGACGGTCACGACGACGAGCCCAAGCCGTATCTGGGGTTCTTCTTCCAGAGCACGGGCATGGGCCTGATTCTGTCACTCGTGACCTACCTGTGCGCCCAGCTGGTGCGCACCGCTGCGTTCCCCGATGCGCCCATGTTTGAGGAGCAACTCTTTACCGGGTGCTTTAATATCGCTGCCATCATTTGCCTGGTTGGCAACATGAGCGCCGTGATTTACCTGATGGTGCTGTTCTGGCGTGACGAGCATGACCTCAACACGTCGGGCACCGCCATGAACGTTATTGCCGTCATGATCTCGTGCGTAGCGTACTGCGCCGCTGCGGTGCTGCTCACCATGTCGGTCATGGGTTAGGTGGTCGCGTGCAAAATACCAAGCAAAAGTCGGGCACCAAGCAAAAGTTGACCATCGCGGCCATCTTTGGCGCTATGGGTCCCGGTCTGCTGGCGGCGCTTTCGGGCAATGACGCCGGCGGCATTGCAACGTATTCCAGCGCGGGCGCCAGCTATGGCTACAAGATGCTCTGGATGCTTCCCGTCATGACTGTGCTGCTTATCGTGACGCAGGAGACCGCGGCGCGCTGCGGATGCGTCACGGGTAAGGGCCTGGCCTCGCTCATCCGTGAGCGCTTTGGCGTGCGCAGGAGCGTGCTGGCCATGGCGGCGCTGTTGATTGCCAACACGGCGGTGACCATCTCGGAGTTCGCGGGTATCGCGAGTGGCCTTGCTCTGTTTGGCGTTCCGGCGAGCATCTCGGTGCCGCTCGTGGCGCTGCTGGTGTGGATGCTTACCATGTCGGGCAGTTTTCAGCGCATCGAGAAGATTTTGCTGCTGGTAAGCTGCGTGTTCGTGACCTACATCGTCGCCGCGTTTATGGCCGGCCCCAACTGGGGCGAGGTCGCGGTCGACTTGGTCGTCCCCAATATTCAGAACGATCCCAGCTACGTGTCGCTCGTGGTCGCAACAATCGGTACCACCATCGCACCGTGGATGATCTTCTTGGCGCAGAACAACGTGGTCGATAAGAACGCGGGCGAGGACGATATCGTGCTGCAGCGCATCGATACCGTGAGCGGCTCGCTTGCCGCCGATGTCATTGCCGGCTTTATTATCATCACGACCGGTACGGTGTTGTTCCCGGCGGGTATTCAGATAAGCGATGCTGCCGATGCTGCCCGCGCGCTGGAGCCTATTGCGGGTCAGTGGTCCACGGTACTGTTTGCCTCGGGCCTGGTCGCGGCGAGCTTCTTGGCCGCCTGCGTGCTGCCGGGCGTTACGTCGAGCGCTATCTGCGAGGCATTTGGCTGGGAGCGCGGTGCTGACCGCAGCTGGGACGAGGCCCCGGTCTATCGCGGCATCATTACGGCCATCATCGGTATCTCTGCCGTGCTGGTGCTTATGCCCGGCGTCGATCTGTTCCAGATTATGATGACCTCGCAGGTCATCAATGGCGTGCTACTGCCCGTGGTTCTGGTGTTCCAGGTGGTTATCGCCGCTGACCGTCACATTATGGGCACTAACCGCAACGGCCGCGTGTGGAACGTGCTCACTTGGGCGACTATCGGTGTGATTACGGTGCTCACGGTCGTCATGTTTGTTCTGCAGGCGATGGGTTACAGCGCTTAGCGCCTCTTTTGGACTCCAAACAGGCCGCCGCCATGGGCTGCGACCTGTTTTTTTGCCTGCTGTAGGGTGTTAGCTATATGGCAGTGGGCAAAAAATGCCAAATATGAGTACTGTTGCTAAGTGAATAGCATTTACATCCAAGAAGATAATGAACATAAACTATAGTATGTTCATTAAAATTGGTTCCAATACGCCTTAAACCAGTCAGGTTGGCTGCTTTAGGGGTTGTAGGAGACGCTCAGACGTCATTTTGGGTGGTTTTGCCTGTTACTAAAATGGTAACACTACTCATATTTGCCTTTTTTGTCCACAGACCTTTGAGGTTGCGGCGAAAAGGGCTTGTTTTGATTGTTTGGGGCAGGCGCGAGGCGCGGAAACGATGTCTGGAACGGCGGAGCGGCTTGGAATTCATCCGTAGAGGTCTTCATTGGCTGCGCCAGGAGTGTCCCTAACTGCCGGAGGGGGTGTCTGCCGTAGCAGACACCCCCTCCGGATGTGGGAAGTTTACGCTGCAGGTTACTTGTCGGTGCCCAGCTTGTGTGGCTTGAGAGCGAGCGCATTGACGAGTGCGTCGGTGGCAGACTTGACGGCTGCCGGCTGCGGATCGTTGACGTGATCCTCGGGGTGTACGGGCAGGTCCTTCTTGACGGCATCGTGGATCAAGTTGAGGTACTCAGTCACGCCAGTGGTCGATAGGTGCGTGCCATCGCCATCGAACAGGTCGTTGCGGTTGGCACTGTATCCGTACCAATCGATAACGCGCACGTTCTTGTAGCGCGTAGCGGCGTTGGCGATGGCCTGGTTGGTAGAGCCAACCCACGGCTGCGGGCTGCGCGTGTTCACAAACACCACAATACGCTTATCTCCTGCATCGGCCATGATGGCGTCGATCTGGTCGTCGGTTACCAAGCCGTTGGTGCCCAGCGCAAAGACCACGATCTTGCCGGCAAGGTTCTGCTGGAGATAGCCCTCAAATGTCGCGCGGCCCGCATCAAACTGGCGGCCCTTTTCGGCATCGATATGGCTGTGTGGGAACACGCCATCAAAGGAATCAACGGCACGCAGCGACACGGAGTCACCGATCATCAACAGGTCGTAGGAGCCATCGGGGAAGCCGTCGTTGTCCTTGTCGGTGTCGTCGGCCGCCTGCTGGTCGGTGGGCGCGGTGTTTTTGGCTTCCTTGTTCAGAACTTCGGCGCCCTCACCGCTCAGCGCAGACGTCTCGGGCACAAAGATCAGGCCGCCCAGTGCAACGACCAACACGACAGCGCAGGTTGCGCAGGCAGGGACGTGCGCGCGTGCCCAGTTAGCGGGCTTTGTGGTGCCATCGCGGAACTCGGCGACGGTGCGGCCGAAGGCGCCCTTCCTAAACGGCGTTTCGATAAAGCGATAGGAGCACTCGGCTACGGCGACCACCAGCAGCACCTGCAAAATGTACTGCCACCAGGGCGTATCGTTGATGTTGGCGACCGGGTTCATGAGCAACAGCAGCGGATAGTGCCACAGGTAGATGCTGTACGAGCGCTTGCCAATCCACACGAGCGGCTCGGCGGACAGCGCGCGGGCAACCATTCCCTGGGGCTGCACGCAGGCCGCGATGACCATGAGCGTGAGGATCGAGCACAGCAGTGTGCCTCCGCGATACTGGAAGGCGGTGTAGCCGTTGGTGAGCGCGACCATGGCGGCAAGGCCAACCAGACCCACGACGCCCAACACATCGATGGATGCGGGCGAGGACCAAAAGCGCACGAGGGCGCTCGGCTGTGCCGGGGCGGTCTCGGCTGCTTCGTCGGCCTTCTCGCCAGGCTTGCCCTCGGCGTTCTTGCCGTGCTTGGCGGCGCCAGCTAGGCGATTGAGCCCCAAACGACGAGCGAGACGCACCGGCGCCAGGTCGCGATCGGGGATAAAGGCCATCCAGGCACCCAGCAGCAGCGAGAACACGCGGGTGTCGGTGCCGTAGTACACGCGGCTGGGGTCGGCGGCAGGGTTGTAAAGCACCATCATGGCTAGGGCAGATACCGCGGCAAGGCCCAGAACCACGCGGCGCGTGTTGGGCTTGCTCACATGCATGGATACCATGGCAAACAGCAGTGGCGGCCAAATCAGGTAGAACTGTTCCTCGATGGCAAGCGACCAAAAGTGCGTGAGCGGCGAGGGGTCGCCCAGAGCATTGAAGTACGAGACGTTTTGGGCAATCTGCCACCAGTTGTTGAAGAACAACAGCGACGGCAGGATGTCGGGGCGCATCTTGGTGAGCATCACGTGGTTGAAGACGGTGCACAGCGCACAGGTCACCACCACGACGGTCACCACGGCGGGGACCAGGCGACGGATGCGGCGGATCCAGAAGCTCTTGAGGTCGATGCGGCCGGTCTTAGCGACTTCGTTGAGCAGCAAGCGCGTGATCAGATAGCCCGAAAGCACAAAGAAGATCGTGACGCCGAGCAGGCCGCCCTGAGCCCACGTGAGGTTAAGGTGATAGAGCACCACCGCGACGACGGCGAGCGTACGCAGGCCGTCGAGTGCAGGGATGTAGCGGGACTTGGGGCGAGCGGGCGTCTGCTCCGCGGCGGGAGTGTTGGCGCGGCCCGCGTTGTTGGCAGAAGCGCGATGGGGGCTCGCGGTGCGTCGCGGTTCGTCGGCACGGCGTTCGCCCTTCACGCGTTCGTGCGGCGCCGGCTCGTTGCCCGTGCGGCGTCGACCGCGCGAGCCCGATTGCGAGAGTTGTTCCATAAAACATCATCCAATGACGAGAATAATCATCACGCCTTCATTGTAGCTGCCTGCTCCTGTGAATGCTTGCTGCTGGCGCAAGCTCAAGCGCGCGTCCACATCAAAGTGAACTAAAGTTATAGGGGGTGCGAGAGTGCACGATCGACGGCCGACGGTGGGCATAAGGCCCGCAGATGAGGAGGTTTCCATGGCAGATCGCGGCATCGTTGCGGTGTTCGGCAGCATGAACATGGACCTTTCGGTGGCGTGCGAGCGCATACCGCGTGCGGGCGAGACCGTCGGCGGCAGCGGGTTTATCACCAACGCCGGAGGCAAGGGCGCCAATCAGGCCGTAGCTGCCGCGCGTATGGGCGCGTGCACGCACATGATCGGCGCGGTCGGTCGCGACGCGTTCGGCGCGTCGCTCGTGGCGGGGCTCCAAGACGCCGGCGTGGACTGTGACTTTGTAGTGCATCGCGATGACGTGGAGACGGGAACGGCGACCATCATTCGCTGCGAGAGCGACAACCGCATCATACTGTCACCGGGCGCCAACCATGCGCTTGCGGGCGCGGACGTTGCCTGCGCGTTGAGGCGTCTGGTGGCCCATGAGCTCGACGGCGACGCCAGCGAGATTGCCCCGGCTGCCGGAAGCGTCTTTATCGCCCAGGGCGAATGTGACCTTGCGGCGACGGCCGAGGCGCTTGTTTGCGCTCACGAGCTGGGGTTCTATACGGTCTTTAATCCAGCGCCCGCCTGCGAGCTGCCTGCGGAGGTCTGGCCTGCGGTCGACCTGGTCTGTCCCAACGAGACCGAGTGCCAGGTGCTGACGGGCATTCTGCCCACGGATGATGTGAGTTGCGTCGCCGCGCTCAATGCGCTGCTCGACAAGGGCGCCGGCGCCGCGGTCATCACGCTGGGCGGTGCCGGCTCGGTTACGCTCGGCGATGGCGGTGAGCTGCTGCGCATGCCGGCACTTTCGAGTGCGGTAGTCGATACCACGGCCGCCGGCGATACGTTTATCGGCGCGTTGGTGGCGGCTCGCCTAGAGGGCTTGCCGCTCTTTGAGTGCATGGCCGCGGGCGCTCGCGCCTCGGCAGTGACGGTGTCGCGCCTGGGCGCTCAGCAATCGATTCCCACGCGCGCCGAAGTTGAACATTGGTTTGGTTAAACGATAAAGACGGAGAAGCGGAGTAGAACAATGGCAATCAAGAAGCTGATCCTTGATCTGGATATGGGTGTGGACGATGCGATGGCGCTGGCCTATGCCATCGCGAGCCCCGAGGTGGAGCTCGTGGGCATCACCACGTGCTTTGGCAACGTGCGCGTCGAGCAATCGGCGCACAACTGCCTGGCGGTGCTCGATCTGCTGGGTCGCCCCGAGGTTCCGGTGTACCTGGGTGCCGACCGTCCTCTGCAGGCGACTGAGCCCTATACGCCGCCGGCGTCCACCGCGCTCATTCACGGCAAGAACGGCATCGGCGGCGCGAGCGTGCCCGCGTCGCCCTACGAGCCGGTGGGGGCGACCTCGGCCGACGGCAACGCTGCGGTCGATTATCTGATCGATGCCGCGCGCACCTATGGTCCCGATCTGGTCTACGTAGCGACTGGCCCGCTCTCCAACCTGGCGCTCGCCCTGGAGCGCGATGCGGCGGCGATGATGTCCATCGGCCGCGTGGTCGTGATGGGCGGCGCCCTTACCGTGCCCGGTAACGTGAGCGCGGGCGCCGAGGCCAACATGGCGAGCGACCCCGAGGCAGCCGACGCGGTGCTGCGCTCGGGCCGTAAGCTCACCATGGTGGGTCTGGACGTGACGCATCGCGTGGTGCTCACACGCCGCGACATTGCCGGCTGGACGGGCTCGGGCACCATGGCGGGCTGCGCATTTGCGAGCATGGTCGAGCACTACATTGGCTCGTACGAGATGAACGCACCCTACCTGGGTGGTTGTGCGCTGCACGATCCGCTGGCCGTTGCCGTGGCGGTCGACCCCACGCTCGTAGGTGCGCTCGGCTGCAACCTGCGTGTTGATCTGCTGGGCGAGTACCGCGGTCGCACCATCTGCGATGAGCGTCGCCTGTCCGATCCGGACAAGAGCGCGCTTGTGGCACTGACCGTGGATGCTCCGCGCTTCCTGTCCGAGTTCAAGACGCGTATGGCCCGTGTCCTTGGCTAAGTTGTCTTTTTGGGACGGGGCTTTTTTGACTGGTATGATTGGTGTGACCATTCGAACCAGCTAAAAGAGCCCCGTCCCAATTTGACTATCGAGAGGATCTGCCATGGAGCGCATCGCGAGCTTTTCCGTTGACCATCTGCTGCTTGAGCCCGGCGTGTACGTGAGCCGCATCGACCGCGATCCGGCGACCGGCGCCGCCGTTACCACCTTTGACCTGCGCCTGACCACGCCCAATAAGGAGCCGGTCATGAACACGGCCGAGTGCCACACCATCGAGCACCTGGGCGCGACGTTCCTTCGCAATCATGCCGAGTGGTCGAGCCGCATTGTCTACTTTGGCCCCATGGGCTGCCGCACGGGCTTTTACCTGGTTGTCTTTGGCGAGCTGACGAGCGAGAAGGTCTTGCCGCTCGTCAGCGAGCTGTTTGAGTTTGTCGCCGGCTTCGAGGGCGATGTCCCCGGTGCCGCTCCCGAGGAATGCGGTAACTACCTGGACCAGAACCTCCCCATGGCCAACTGGCTTGCGCGCCGCTACCTCGACCGCGACCTGGCCGATATCGACGAGAAGCATCTGCACTATCAGCAGGCGTAAGGGCTTTGTCGTCCAAAACGCGCGCATTGGGCGCCTTCGCTTATGCGGGGGGCGCCTTTTTGTTGATTGGTCGGGGTGAGCGTTCAAAATCGCTCATGTTTGTTCTAGAATGTTCGTATAGTCACATTTACGAACAGGAGTGAACATGCATATCTACTCTGTCAACGATCCCGAGTTCAAATCCTATGGCAACGTTTGGGATGACGTTCCGTCTGAGCTCACGTCGCCCGTGCTCGAGGCGCTCTCTGCCACGCCCATCCCCGAGGGCAGCAAGTACGTTGCAAGTGCGCCGGAGCTCGAGGGCGTCAAGGATGCCGATAAACTGGGCTTTCTCATGTTTGGTGGCCGTCCCTTCCAGCTCGGCTGGTGCAACGGCCACAACACGCGTCTCAACTGCCTGGAGTACCACCGCGCGAGTGAGTTCAACCTGGGCGCGCGCGACTTTATCCTGCTCGTGGCGCATCGCTGGGAGATCGAGGACGGCAAGCTCGATACCGCGTGCGTCAAGGCGTTCTGCGTGCCGGCGGGCAAGGTTGTCGAGGTCTTCAACACCACGCTCCACTACACGCCGTGCATGGTCGACGACGGTGGCTTCCAGGTGATGGTGGCGCTTCCCGCCGGCACCAACGGCCCGCGCCCCGAGGCCGCAACCGACATGCCTACCGCCGGTGACAGCTACTGCTACTGGAAGGCCGACAAGTGGGTTCTCTGCCATGCTGACAGCCCCAAGGCTGCCGAGGGCGGCTACGTAGGCCTCATCGGCAAAAACCTCGATATCGCCTGCGACTAGAATCTTCTGTCTCGATCTGTAACATCTAGCGGGCTAAATCGTCTCTACCTGTTACAGATTTAGACAAACTGCAGGGGACAGACCGAACAATCTCGATCTGTAACACCAGGCTCGGTTTCGACGGCCTACCTGTTACAGATCGAGCCAAACCGGGCCCAAGCCGCCACAAAGGTGCCTGTCCCCTTTGTGGTGGCTGCCTAGAGTTGGCTGCGCAGATAGTCAGCCATATATGGAACGGCGAAACGCACGTAACCGCGGCGCGCCTGTTCGATTACGCCGGCGTCGATGAGGCGCCGGCGATACTTTTGCGCATAGTCGGGTGTGACTGACATACGTTTCGCTACATCGGAAATGCGCGAAACGGCGTCTTCGTCATCAGTCATTGCGTCGAGAAACGCGACGTCTTGGTCCGATAGCGCGGCGAGCGTCGTTTCACAAACATCGTTTTCGAAATCGGCTTTTGACGCTTCGATAGCTCCGTCGACTTGCTCTGGCGTTACGTGTTCTCCTGTCTTGCAGCGATTGCCGATGTTATAGCCGATGAGCTGCAGCATATAGGGCGAGCCTTGGGTTGCGCGAGCGGCACGGAGGCGAAGATCGCCTGGAATATCAAGGTCGAGCTCTTCGAAAGCCCGCTGATAATAGGCATCGACATCTCCGACTGAAAGCGGTTCGAGCGTGACCTTGCGAGCGCGGTTGAGAAATGTCAGCACGCGGTCATTGAGCGTTGCACAGACGGCTCCCGGGAGACCTGCCATAACAAGCGCGACGTTGAGTCCCTCACCGACCAGCTCTTGATAGGCGGTGACGAGCTGTCTAATCTCAGGTGAATTAGCTTGGAGCTCATCGATAAGGATGAGGATGCCGTGCCCCTGCTCGGTCAGCTTGCGCGCCAGCTGCGTGAGTTTGAACTGGAAACTCTTGGTCTCCTGCACATCGCGTGTGAACTCGAGACCGGCTGAGAAGCCGAAGACGCTCAAGCTACCGCCAGAAAGTTTGGGGAGATGACGCTTGCTGACATAAGGCTCGCCTGCTTCTTGGATTTTTTCAACAATGCGCTCAAGCATATCTTCGGAGGCTACGGTGGGTGTGGCGACAACAAAACCGAGCTTGCGTGCGCGGTCGGCAAGTTCCCACAGAAGAACCGTCTTGCCGCTGCCTCGCTGGCCGAGCATGAGCATGGCTCGGTCTCGATTGCCCGGCTCCTGCTCAAGACCGGAGATGAATGTCGAAATCACGTTCCCGCGACCCACCAGATAGGACGGGCGATTTCCAAATGAGGGGGAGAAGATGGTTTCAGTCATAAGTCTCCTTTCCTTTTTTTCCTATTTTTTCCTTTCTTTCCTATTCAGTCAAATGAATTGCTGAGCGAAGGCGGTTACGTAGGCCTCGTCGGCAAAACCTCGACATCACCTGCGACTAGAATCTTCTGTCTCGATCTGTAACATCTAGCGGGCTAAATCGTCTCTACCTGTTACAGATCGAGACAAACCGGGCCCAAGCCGCCACAAAGGTGCCTGTCCCCTTTGTGGTGGTTTGGGGCGGCGGTATCAGAAAGTGTCAGACGGGGCGGCTGCCGGGCCGCCGTGTGCGAAAAGAAGTGTCGGCCTGCGTCGCTGTCGTTGGGCGAGGCCCTATTTGCGGGGATACTGAAACCACGACAAGCAGCGTATGAAAGGATCGATGCATGGCTTTTCGTAAAGACTTTCTGTGGGGCGGCGCGACGGCTGCCAACCAGTGCGAGGGCGCTTACGACGTGGATGGCCGCGGCCTAGCCAACGTGGATGTGGCACCGCACGGCCCCGAGCGCTATGCGGTGGTCTCCGGCCAGCGCAAGATGCTCGACTTCGAGGACGGCTATTACTACCCCGCGCAGACTGGCATCGATTTCTATCACCATTACAAGGAGGACATCGCCCTCTTTGCCGAGATGGGCTTTAAGACCTTCCGCATGAGCCTGGCGTGGACCCGCATCTTCCCCAACGGTGACGAGACTGAGCCCAACGAGGCCGGCTTGGCCTTCTACGAGGACGTGTTCCGCGAGTGTCAGGCGCACGGCATTGAGCCGCTCGTGACCATCACGCACTTCGACTGCCCGATTCACCTCATCAAGGAGTACGGCGGCTGGCGCAACCGCAAGCTCATCGACTTCTACAAGAACCTCGCGACCACGATCTTCACCCGCTACAAGGGTCTGGTGAAGTACTGGCTTACCTTCAACGAGATCAATATGATCTTGCACCTGCCGTTTATGGGTGCCGGTCTGGTCTTTGAGGAGGGCGAGAACAAGGAGGCCGTCGAGTACCTGGCCGCCCACAACGAGCTCGTCGCCAGCGCTTGGGCAACCAAGATCGCTCACGAGATCGACCCTGAGGTCAAGATCGGTTGCATGCTTGCCGCAGGTAGCTACTACCCCTACAGCTGCCGTCCGGGCGATGTGCGCCAAGCGCAGATTGACAACCAGAGCAACTATTTCTTCGTCGACGTTCAGAGCCGCGGCTACTACCCGGCCTATGCCGTCAAGAAGCTCGAGCGTTTGGGCATCGATGTGGGCATGACGGATGAGGACCGCGAGATCCTGGCCGCCAACACCGTCGACTTCATCAGCTTTAGCTATTACAGCACCCGTTGCTCCGCCGGTGCCGATAACCCCGATGTCGAGCGCACCCAGGGCAACGCCTTCGCCGGCGCCAAGAACCCCTACCTGCAGGAGAGCCAGTGGGGCTGGGCCATCGATCCGCTGGGCTTCCGCATCACCCTCAACGACCTGTACGACCGTTATCAGAAGCCGCTGTTTGTGGTCGAGAACGGCCTGGGCGCCAAGGATGTTGTCGAGGAGGATGGCTCCATCAACGACGACTACCGTATCGACTACCTGCGCCAGCATATCGCCGCGATGCGCGATGCGGTGACCGAGGACGGCGTTGACCTGCTGGGCTACACCACCTGGGGCCCAATCGACCTGGTGTCTGCCGGCACGGGCGAGATGTCCAAGCGCTACGGCTTTATCTATGTCGACCGCGATGATGCGGGCAACGGCACCCTCAAGCGTTCCAAAAAGAAGAGCTTCGACTGGTACAAACACGTCATCGAGACGAACGGCGAGGACCTGGCCTAAGGCTTCCCAACAACCATAGCCTCCTAACCAAAACGCCCGGCGAGCAGTTAATGACCGCCGGGCGTTTTGTTAAAAGAAGTGAAAGCACTCATTGGGGACGTACTTAAATGAGCGCCCGCAGAATGAGAGTGGATAATCTCCCGTTTTTAGCCTGTTTGTGGGCTCAAAGTGGGAGATTATCCACTCTCGCCATTTGGGCGTCCAAAAATCCTCGCTCGTTTTGTCTTAGTCATTGGGGACGTTCTTAAACGACTAGTCGCTGGCGACGTCCCTCGCCGTCGGCGGATTTTGGGACATGTGGCCCGCTTTTTGGGCCCGCCTGTCGGTACACTAAAAGCACTATGGGTACCTGCGAGCGACATATCGGCCACGCGGCCGCCCGATCCGCACCCGTGGCGGATCCCAGGGGCGGCAGGCTCTTCGCCATGCCGCGATTCCTTGTTGGCATATCGCATGGCGTGTATCGCCACCGCGTCTTTGTTATCGCCGGCGCCATTACCGCGCTGTTCCTTATGCTTTTGGCAGTCTTGCCGGCACTGTTCGTCTCCGACCCCAAGCTTTCCAACACCGTGCCCGCCTATAGCGAGGTGTCCGAAGAGGTCGTGGATGCGCTCGTCCACTCGAGCTCTCTCCCGCTGCTTGTCGCCGCAATTGCATTTTCAATCTGGGGTGTGTTGGCGTACCTACGCTGCTTGGACTACGTCTTGCGCCGCCGCCTTGTTGCCATCGCCGCCATTTGTGCCCTGTGGATGATCGAGGTCATCCTCAAATATAAGTCGTTCACGCCGTTCTATGCCACCGTGCTGTGGTACCTGTACTACGTGCCCATGACGCTCATTCCGCTGGTCTACCAGCTGTGCGGTCTGCGCCTCGCGGGTTTGGAACAGCATCGTATGGGGCGTCGGTACCGCACCGTTTTGTGGGTCATGGCTGTCCTGCTTATCGGCTTTGTGCTTACTAACGATGTTCATCAGCAGGTCTTCCATTTCGATCGATCGAGTGGAACCTGGAGCAACGATTACACATATGGTTGGGGCTACGGTACCGTTCTGGTATGGACAGCCTTTAACTTCGTTGCCTTTTTTATCTTGGTAGGACGGTCCTCGTCTTTTCGTATTCAGCGTTTCTCGGGCACGGCCGCGCTTGTCCTATTGGGCGGCGCGTTCTTTGCCATTTCATATGCGCTGCGTGTGCCCTGGGCATGGAGGCTTAATTTTTCACTTGTCTACTGCGTCCTGTGCGTGGTGGCGATGGAAATCTGTCTCGATTGCGGTGTCATCCCGTCGTACCACGATATCGCCGGTATTTTCGGCACCTTGCCGCTTGACCTCAAAGTTCTAACGCGTGACCTGCAGGAAGTCTATGTCACGCCGGTGTCAAAGCCAATGCCGGTAGGCGTGCGTGAGGAGTTGCGGGTCCAAGAGCACGGGCACGCTCACGCCTTTGCCGTGGCGTCCGATCCCGATGTAATGTATCGCGCCTTTCCGCTGCTGGGTGGATCGGCTCTCCTTGCCCAGGACGTCTCGGAGCTCAACGAACTCAATCGCGAACTGGCGCATCGTCGCATGGAGCTGCAACGCCAAAATGAGCTGCTTGCCGCCGACTACGACCTTAAGACACATTTGGCAGACCAAGAGGCCGAGACCTTACTGGTCCAAGACGTGGACCAAGCGCTTGCCCGTGCGCTCGAAGGGATGTACGACCTGCTGAGCTCGCTGCCGCCGTTGACCGATGAGGCATCTTCGCACGAGCGTTACCGCATGCTGCAGCGCGCCAAGATGCTCGTCGCCTATTGCAAACGCAAGGGGTCGCTCACGTTGGCACAGCACGGGGAGAGCGGTTTTGACCGCGACCGCATTCAGCTCATCGCCAACGAGCTTGCAAGTGACCTACGCACCATCGATGTCGATTGCGCCTCGATTATCGCCATACGGCGCCCGATGCACGCCAGTACGGTAAGCGCCCTGTACGACTGCGTGTATGACTTTGCGTTTTTTGCCTACACCACCGACCATCCGGCGCTTATGTATCACTTGGGCGACCATGACCGGTGCAGTGTCGAGCTGCGCGCCACGCTTTTTTCCAACGATGATGAAGATCTTTCGCAGACGCCCGCTGCGCAAGAGCTCGAAAGCGCTCTGCAAGGGCGCAACGTGGCATACCGCCTTGAGGGCGAGCCCGGCCAGCTGCGCATGATCGTCTTGATGCCGAGGGCGGGTGAGTGACGATGCAGATTTCGTTCATCCTTCCCCAAATCGTTGCGCTCGATGTTGTCTTTGCCCTGGCTGCGTGTCTGCAGATGATCCACGTCCCGCTCATCGCATCGCGCCGCTCGTCCTATAACCGTAAGGTGATTTGCGCCTACGAGACGAGCCTGGTGCTTCACCTGATGATTTCGGCGCTCATCTTATTCGCGTCGTCTGGCTCGTATCTGGTGGCGTCGCTTGACGTTTGCGCCAGGGCAATGGGCGGAGTGCTGTGGCTCAATGCCGCGATCTTTGCCTATGGCGTGGTCCTTATGGTGCGCTATCGTCGCCCTGTCATGCTGGCCGAGCTGCTGCTTGTTGGCGCCGTGACACCGCCGGTGGTTTTTGCCATGGGCTCGGTGTGGGCCGTTGTCCTTATCGCAGAGGGAGCGTTCTTCCTGTTCCGTTCCGTCGCGGCGCTCTTGATGGACGTCCGTAACCGCCAAGAGGATATCACCGCGTTCTCGACGATTGAAACCATCAACGTGATTCCCGTGGGCATCCTGTATCTGGACTCGAGGGGCCGTCCACTGCTCATGAACCGCTGCATGCGCAAAAACCTGGCGGAGCTTCATATGCCCACCGACCTAGGCGATATGAGCGGTACATGGAACGACCTGCGCAAGCTCAGCATGCAAATGCCCGAAGGCGGTAAGAACCGCGTGCGGATCAACCTGGACCGCTTTGGTGAGGCGCGTGCGGTGGTCGAGGTTTCTCCCGCCGAGATTCGCCTGTTTGTGTGCGATGACGTTATGGTCTCGGGCCGTTCGTTCGAGCGCATAATCGGTCTGGACGTGACAGAGTATGCGCATGCGCATGACCGCCTGGCGCAGGCCAATCACCTGCTTGAGCTTGCGGGCCAAGAGCTCCAGGCCCAGATCGAAGAAGTCAAAAAAGTTGCCGACAATGCGGCCTATCTGCGCATGCGCACCCGCGTTCACGATGTGATCGGGCAGCGCCTGTCCATTCTCCATCGTTATCTGGAGGAAGGGCGCCTGGATGACGAGTCACTCGAGCAGATCGACCCGCTGCTGCGCTCAATCGCTGCCGATCTGCGCAGCGGGGGCGACACCGAACCGGCAGAGCAACTGGGCGATATCGTCCATGCTTTTGGCCTGGTGAGCGTGCAGATCGATGTTGAGGGTGCGCTGCCTGAGGACGCGCGTGTCGCCGCTGCCTTTTTGCAGATTATCCGCGAGGCCTCGACCAACGCCACCAAGCATGCGCAGGCGCATCGGGTCCATGTGCGCTTGTGGCAGGAGAGGACGGATGCTGACGCCGTCGCGCACATGACGATTTCTAACGACGGGTCCCCGGCCCCCGTATCGTATCGCGAGGGAACGGGTATCCCAGGTATGAGGCATGTCGCGCAAGATCTGGGTGGCAGCCTAGAGGTCCACGCCACCCCGCCCTTTACGCTTACGGTATCCATTCCGCTTAACGCTAGCGACACGTCCCAAAGGAGAAACTCATGATCCGCGTGTTAATTGTCGAAGATCAGGCTATCTTGCGCGAGAGCCTCGCGCGTTCCGTGGGTGACCAGCCCGACATGACGGTTGTCGCCGCGATCGCCGACGCCTCGGATGCCTTGGACGTTGTGCTCAAGGAGCGCCCGGACATGATACTGATGGACGTGTGCACCGAGCATGACTCCAACGGCATTGTGGCGGCGGCGCGTATTAAAGAGGAGCTGCCCGAGTGCCGCGTCATCATCATGACGGGCATGCCCGAGATCACCTTTGTGGACCAGGCGCGCGAGGCGGGCGTCGATAGCTTTGTGTATAAGAACGTCGGTATCGACGAGCTATTCGCCGTGATGCGTTCCACGCTGGCGGGCTACTGCACGTTTCCCAAGCCTCCCGAGAGCATCTTCTCGGGCACGGCGGCCCTCGACGATGTCGAGCTGTCGATTTTGCGCCTTGCCTGCGAGGGCAAGAGCCGTCGCGAAATTGCGGCCGAGCTGTTTATGAGCGAGGGCACCATCAAGCGCCGCATCTCGGAGATCCTCAACAAGACCGGCTACGACAATATCATGCGCCTGGCCGTGCATGCGGTGACCGAGGGCAGCATCGTTCCCAACATGGAGCGCTCGTAATCGACGCGCTCGCCCGTGTTCCGGCGCCGTAAAGATAGACCGCCCGCCGTTTCGCATCTAAAAACGGCAGGCGGTCTGCTTGTATGGGCAGTGTTGTCGGCGCAAGGCGACGGTGCCGCAGGATCAACTCCTGCGGCACCGTCTGGTGTGCGCGGATGTGTCCGCCAATCCGCGGCTATCGGTGTCCGCCGTTATGCGATGGTTGCGCTGTAGGAGGCGACGTCCTCGTAGGAATCGGTCAGGTAGGCGTCGATGCCGATGGTCGTGTTGACTAGGCTGTCGAAGCTGTCAAGCGTGCCCTTCGAGAAGGTGAACTCTTCGGTGGCGTTGGTGCCGGGCATCAGGTGGGCCGAGAACCAGGCTTCCTTCATGGTGCCGTTGACGTTTGTCTTGCCGGTGGGAGCGTAGAAGGTCAGGTCCTTGTCGCTCTTGTTGACGATGTTGACGACAAAGCCGATGTCGCCCCAGTCGTCCTGGAACTTCTCGGTGATGGTGATGGTGCACAAATCGTCATCGGCGACGGTGACGGCGGGGGAGATTTCGACGCTCTGGACATCGCCGTCTTCGACGGCCTCCTCGACTTCCTCTTCCTTCTCGGCGGCCTCGCGATCCTTCTTCACGGTACCGGATAGGTCCTTATCGGACTTGCTAAAGATGAGCTTGTCCTCGCCGTCCTCAAGGACAAGCTTGCCGTCCTCGAGCTTCACGTCGGTCGTCTCCTTGTCGACGGTGATGCTCGCGGTGGTAGCGTCCTTGGCCTCCCACTTTAGGTCGGAAACTTCGGAGAACAAATCGAGGCTGCCCGTGCCGTCTTCGTCCAGGACCAAGATGCAGCTGATGCCCCATTCCTCGAACATATCCATATACTCATCGGTCAGTTCTTCGCCCTCCAGGGTTCCACCCGAGAGTTCCCAGCTGCCGACGAAGTTGGCCTTGGGGTCTTTGCCGCCGCCGCTGCAGCCCGTCAGGGCAAAGGCGAGCGCAAGGACGCATGTCAGAAATGCGAGTACGGACTTTTTGAACGTTGTCTTCATGGTGTCCTCCTTTATCGAACGAAACCCATAGAAGCAAATGCGGGGGTGGCGGATCCCCCGCCAATTACCAGATAGAGGGGCTAGGGCCTGGGCGTTCCGCAGTTGCTGCAGAACTTGCCGCCGTTTTCGCTGCCGCAGTTGGGGCAGAACCACTTGGCCGGTGCCGGGGCGGGTGCGGGACTGCCACACTCGGAGCAGAACTTGCCGGTGTTGGTGGCGCCGCAGCTGCAGGTCCATGTGCCGGCCGCGGGAGCAGCGGCGGGAGCCGGTGCGGGAGCGGGTGCCGGAGCCGGCTGCGGGGCGGCCTGCTGCTGTGCTTGGCCGGCGGCGAACAGCCGGCTGGCGTTCATGCCGCCCATGCCACCTGCCATGCCCATGCCCATAAAGCCTGCCATCGCGCCGTTGGGGTTGGCGGCTGCCGCGCGCATTGCGTCGCTCTGGGCGCTGGCAATGTTGGCTGCCGCCATGGTGGGATCGCGCATGACCGCGGCTTTCTGCAGATCCTTGATCATCTGCTCGTCCTCTTGCGAGGCGGCGATGGAGTTGACGCCAAAGCTCACGATCTCGACGCCGCGCAGGTCACGCCAATCGGCAGAGAGGACCTCGTTGAGCGCGCGGGCGAGCTCGGTGGTGTGGCCGGGGATGGCGCTGTAGCGGATGCCCATTTCCGAGATCTTGGCAAAGGCGGGCTGCAGGGCGGTGAGCAGCTCGGACTTAAGCTGGCTGTCGATCTTGTCGCGCGTGTAGCTATCGGTCACGTTGCCGCACACGTTGGTGTAGAACAGCAGCGGGTTGGTGATGCGGTACGAGTACTCGCCGTTGCAGCGCACGGAGATGTCAACGTCCAGGCCAATGTTGTTATCGACCACGCGGAAGGGCACGGGCGAGGCGGTGCCGTACTTGTTGCCGATGATCTCCTTGGTGTTGATGAAGTAGACGCGCTGGTCCTTGCCCGCGTCGCCGCCAAAGGTAAAGCGGCTGCCGATATTGGCGAAGGTCTCCTTGATGGAATCGCCTAGGTTGCCGCTAAAGACGCTCGGCTCGCTGCCGGTATCGAAGACGAACTCACCGGGCTCCAGTGCGACTTCGATGATCTTGCCGTTTTGCACCACGAGCATGCCCTGGCCGTCGTTGACGGCGATGACGGAGCCGTTGGAGATGACGTTGTCCTCGCCGCGCGTGTTGGAGCTGCGGCCACCGGTGCGTTTGCTGCCCTTGCAGGCCAAGACGTCAGCAGGCATCGATTCGCAGTAGATAAATTCCTTCCACTGGTCGGCCATGACGCCGCCGGCAGCTCCCAATCCAGCTTTCAAGAGTCCCATGGTGATCCTCCTTTCTCGTCAAAGGCCGGGTGGTATTGGTTGGATTGCTTAGTCGTCCTTGTCGTCTTTCATGACAACGGTGGTCTCGGTGCGGCTGAAGGTGTCGTGCTTCTCGACCAGGTCGAGCTCGCCGCAGTACTCGTCGGCGTGGGTGGCCTCGTTGGCTGTCTTGAGCTGGCCCACCAGTAGCACGTCTCCGATAATCACGATGATCAGCGGCGCGACGATGTTGATGAGGATGCCCTCGATGTCAAAGGCGAGGTAATCCGGATCGAAGGCGTTCTCACCCATGAAGAGGATCTGGGAGAGGACAAATCCAATCACAAAGAACAGCACCGAGGCGATAGCGAGCTTGGGCTTGGAGCAGGGGAGCTCGCCGACCATGCGGCCGGTTTGGCCGTTCATGGCAAACAGGTAGCTCTTGCCGTTCCACGAGGTAGAGAGCATCCAGACGGGGAACAGCGCATAGTTGCTGTCTTCCCAGGTGTAGTCGAGCTGCTTGCTTTCGACCGTGGCATCGTCATATTCGTCGACGACGGTCTCGCGCAGGGCCGAGATCGTGCTCTCCTCCATGCGGCGCTCGGCACGCGCCTTGCAGGTCTCGCAATCCTCGTCGTAGCGGTTGGCGATGTAGCCGGGCATATACGCGACCGAGAATGGGCGCAGGGCATCGTAGTCAAACGGCTCAATGGCGTCCATGTGGCCGTCGGGCATCTTGGACGATCCATCGACGGGCACGCGCTCAAATGAGATATTGCCTTTACGGTAGGCGTCGTAGTGGTCGGTGGTCGTGACGGTACGATCGGATTCCTCAGTCACGGTCTCGTTGGTAGCATCAAAGTACACTTCGCCGTCCACGCGGGCGCCGTAAAGCCAAAACGGCACGTAAACGCCTTGGACTTCGTCGATGTGGTTGCCGGTGACAAAGCTCTTGGGCAGCAGGATCTTGCCCTTGTAATGCTCTTTGAGCGCAGCCATAACGTCGTCGCGTCCGAGCTAAACGGAATCACCAGGTCGGGTGAAAAGTCGCCCGAGAGCTGACCGGGTGCCACGGCGGGGTTGCCGCAGTACGGGCAGGTGGTAACGGCGACGGTACCGTCCGAGATTAGCTCGGCGCCACACGATGAGCAGATATAGCCGGCGTTTTGGGCGAGCTCCTGCACCGCAGCGTCGGCGGCGGGCTTGGGCGCTGCTGCCGCAGCGTCGGCTTTGGCGTCTGCCTTGTCCTGGCGCTCGCGATAGAGGACTTCGACTTCTTCGACTTCAAAGCGCGAGTCGCAGTAGTCGCAGACGAGCTTTTGCTCGGCGCTGGCAAAATGCAGGGGGCCGCCACACGCGGGGCACTGATAGTTAACGCTCTCGAAGGCCATGGTCGGTCCTTTCCGTGCCGGGGGCTATGCGCCGATGGCGCCGCCGCAGTATTCGCAGCGTCCGCTGGCATCGGGAATGGTGGTGGCTCCGCAGAAGGGACAGGTCACCGCGGTCTTGGGGGTCTTGGCGGCCACGACGCTGTCGCGCGTTTCCTGGCGCAGCTGCACCAGGGCGTCGCGGACCTCGGTTGCCTGGCGCTTGGCCTCGCGGTACTCGATGGAGCCACGCTGATCGATGGTGGAGTCGTTCACGCGCAGGTTGATCTCGGTAAAGTATGGTGTGTTGACGTGGATGGTCAGGTTAAAGTCGTAATCCAGGTCGTAGCGCGGCGGATTGTAGCTCTCGCGCTCGCCATCTTTGGTCTCGCGATAGATCTCGGTGCGGTGCTCGTCGATATCCATATCGCAGCCGAGTACCTGCGAGAACTCGATGATGTCGGGGTTGGCGTCGCGCCAGCGACTCTGCGAGGTAATGATCAGCAGACCCGCGTCTTCGTCGAGCATGATGTTGGTGCGTCCGGCAGAGAGCGTGCGCGTAGGGTTGAACGAGGCCAGGCGCTCGGCATTGGCCTCGCGGTAGGCGAGTTGCTCGCGGATATCGTCCGCGGTGCTGGAGCGATAGGCGTGGAAGTAGGGGGAGAGCTTGCCGGCGCACTCTTTGCACAGGTAGCCTTCGTTGATTTTGGTCTTACCTAGAAGTCCCAGCTCGGTACCGCAAATCGCGCATTCTTTCTTCTCGAACATCTTGTCAAAGAAGCCCATGGCTGCCTCCCATCAACTGGTAGCGTGTGTCACTTTTGATGATGGGGGAGCACACATTCTTTCACGATACCCAGACGGCTCAAGGAGTCTCCACAACTGGGACACATGGCCCATTTTGGGTAGTTAATTTGGGACGGGGCTTTTTTAGCTGTTTTGGGCCGCTGCGGCCAGCGGGGGCGGGTCGCGGCGGCCCAAACATCCTTGACGAAGGTGCCGGTGAAGTTACAGCAGCTCGCCGTGGCGGGCGATGTAGCGGCGCTTGACCAGCTGGGTGAGCGCGATATAGGCGGTGACGATGCCGACGAGCAGCGCGAAGAAGCTCGGCGGCAGCGGCATGAGGCCCAGCGCATCGGCGATGGGGCTTGCCGGCAGCCAGGTGACGAGTGCCAGACCCAGCACGGTGAGGACGCACAGCGCGGGGGCGGCGTGGTCGCGCGGGCTCGGCAGGCGCGGGGAGCGCAGCATATGGATCACGAGCGTCTGTGACCACATGGACTCGACAAACCATCCGCTCTGGAAGAGCGCCGCAAAGGCCGCCATGCCTGCGACGTTGCCCGCGGCGGCAAGCTCTGCCCAGCTCGCGCCCACGGTTGCGGGGCACACCACAAAGAAGAGGACGACGAAGGTCGCGATGTCAAACAGCGAGCTCACGGGGCCCAGCTCGAGCATAAAGCCCCTAATGGACGTGGCATCCCAGGCGCGCGGGCGGGCAGTCCAGGCGTCGTCGACGGTGTCCCACGGCAGCGCGATGCATACGATCTCGTAGACCAGCGACAGCAGCACCAGCTGCAGGGCGCTCATGGGCAAGAACGGCAGGAACAGGCTCGCGACGGTCACGGACAGCACGTTGCCAAAGTTGGAGCTCACCGTGGTCTTGAGGTACTTGAGCAGGTTGCCGTAGGTGCGACGGCCTTCGATGGCGCCGCGCTCGAGCACGCCCAGATCCTTCTGAAGCAAGATGATATCGGCGGATTCCTTGGCGATGTCGACGGCGGAATCGACCGAGATACCGCAGTCGCTCGCGCGCATGGCGGCGGCGTCGTTAATGCCGTCGCCCATAAAGCCCACGGTGTGACCGAGCAGCTCGCGCATGACGCGCACCAGGCGCGCCTTCTGCAGCGGCGAGAGTTTGGCAAAGAGATGAGTTTTCTCAGCGCGCTCGGCAAGCTCGGCGTCGTCGAGCGCATCGATCTCGGAGCCCAGCAAGACGTTACTCGCGTCGATGCCGATCTGCTCGCAGACGGTGGCGGCCACGCGGTCGTTGTCGCCGGTTAAGACCTTGACCGCCACGCCCTTGGCCTCGAGGGTGGCGACGGCGCCGGCGGCACTTGCCTTGGGCGGATCGAGGAAGGCCAAAAAGCCCATCAGCACCATGTCGCACTCGTCGGCGATGCCAAACTCACCCACGCAGCGCGGATTGGTCTTTTGCGCCACGGCGATCACGCGCAGGCCCTCGGCATTGAGTTCGGCGACTTGCTTGCGAATCTGGGCGAGCTTATTTTCGCTGAGCGGCTGGGCGACACAGTCAACCTCGACAAAGGAGCAAATCTCGAGCATTTCCTCGGCAGCTCCCTTGGTAACCATCTGGGTTTTGCCCTGGGCGTCGGCGACGACTACGCTCAGGCGACGGCGTGAGAAATCGAAGGGCACCTCGTCGACCTTGGTATAGCGGTCGCGCAGGCTCTGGCCCAGCGTGGAGTCGGGCGCGACAGTCGAGGGCGTCACGTCGGCACGGTCGATGACGGCCAGGTCGATAAGGTTTTTGAGGCCGGTCTGGAAGAAGCTGTTCAAAAACGCATGGCGCAGCACGCGTGCGTCCTCGTTGCCGTCAGTGTTGAGATAGCGCTCGAGCACGATGCGGTCTTCGGTGAGGGTGCCGGTCTTGTCACAGCACAGGACATCCATGGCACCGAGGTTTTGGATCGCCGGCAGCTCCTTGACGATAACCTGGCGGCGGGCGAGGTCCTTGGCGCCCTGCGACAGGCTCGTGGTCACGATGACGGGAAGCATCTGCGGCGTGATGCCCACGGCCACGCTCGTGGCGAACAGCAGCGCGTCGATGACGTTGCCCTTGGTGGCGGCGTTGATGGCAAAGACGGCCGGCGCCATAACGAGCATAAGGCGTACGAGCAGCATGGAGACGCTCGAGACGCCGCGGTCAAACGCGCTCTTCTCGCCGCGCCCGTTGAGCATCTTGGCGATGCCGCCCAGGTAGGTGTCCGAGCCGGTGGCAACGACAAGTGCTATAGCGGTGCCGTTTTGCACGGAGGTGCCGGTAAAGACGATGTTTTTGCAGGCAGAGAGCGGCAGCGCGGAGCTGCCGGCACCCTCGGCGACGGTGATGGCAGCGGTCTTTTCGACGGCCTCGCTCTCGCCGGTGAGTGCGGACTCGATCACAAACAGGTCGCGCGCGGTGATGATGCGGGCATCGGCCGGCACCATATCGCCGGCAGAGAGACGGATTACATCGCCGGGGACGAGATCGTCAAAGGGAATCTCGATACGCTCGCCGTCGCGCAGGGCACAGCAGGTGTTGGAGACCAGGCCCTTGAGGGCCTCGGCCGCATTGCCGCTGCGAGCCTCCTGGATAAACTTCATGCTGCCCGATACCAGCAGCATGATGCCGATGACGATGACCGTGGAGGGATCGCGCTGGGGCTCGGGTACGGCGAGCACGTCGATGTAGAGCGAGACCAGCGCGAGCGCGGCGAGGATGCCGGCGAAGGGATCGATGAACGCGTCGGCGATGCGACGGGCGAGCGTCTTGGTCGGCGCCTCGATGGTGTTGGGGCCGGCGGCGTCCAGGCGCTCGGCGGCGTGTTCGGCAGTGAGTCCGTCGGCCGTGGCGTCAAGCAGCACGAGGGCGTCCTCGGCGCTATGGGTGGCGGCGAATATGGTGTTCTTGGACAGGCCGGTGTGAGCGGCGGGGCGCGCCGTGCGGCGGCGCTTGGAGATGACTTCGAGTACCGTGGCGGTTTTGAGCATCAGCATAGGGTCCTCCTTGTTAAAGGGAGTTAGCGTACGTGTCGTATGTGCTTTAAAAACCTAGATGTCGCTCACGTCATGCTCTCGAACCACCACAAAGGGGACAGGCACCTTTGTGGTGGTTTTGACGATCGATTCGTGGCGCTTATGCGTGTGCGGAGTCCTTGCGGCGTGCCGAGGGCGACATGCAGGTTTTTCGACTATGGCTGCCTTCCATGGCACACCTCCTTAAGGCCGGGCGCGGCGCGCTTTGGGTATCTCGTACCCGTTTTAATCCGCCCGTATTCTTGATGAGGGGGTTTGCCGTGTCAACCTCATTGTTCGGAAAACCATTGTCCCTGACAAAGCCTTTACAGAATGACGTGGCCTCAAAGCGCGCCCACATCGACGCCTCGCCTGCGCTAAACTGAAGAGCACGTACGCGATTACGAGAGGAGCCCGCATGGAGGCTTACAAGCAAGAGTTCATCAAGTTTATGGTCGAGTCCGACGTTCTTAAGTTCGGCAGCTTTACGCTCAAGAGCGGCCGTCAGTCCCCGTTCTTTATGAACGCCGGCGCTTACGTGACGGGCTACCAGCTCAAGAAGCTGGGCGAGTATTACGCCCAGGCTATCCACGATAACTTTGGCGACGACTTTGATGTCCTGTTTGGGCCGGCCTACAAGGGTATTCCGCTGGCCGTCGTGACCGCGATTGCCTACCACGAGCTGTACGGCAAGGAGGTCAAGTACTGCTGCGACCGCAAGGAGGCCAAGGACCACGGCGCCGACAAGGGCAACCTTTTGGGCTATGAGCCCCAGGACGGCGACCGCGTGATTATGGTCGAGGATGTCACCACCTCCGGCAAGTCCATCGACGAGACCTACCCCAAGGTCAAGGCTGCTGCCGATGTCGAGATCAAGGGCCTTATCGTTTCCCTCAACCGCATGGAGGTCGGCAAGGGTGGCGTGACCACCGCGCAGAAGGAGATCGAGGCCAAGTACGGTTTCCCCGTCGCGAGCATCGTCTCCATGGCCGAGGTCGTCGAGACCCTCTACAACCACGAGATCGACGGCAAGGTCGTCATCGATGACGAGCTCAAGGCCGCTATCGACGCCTACTACGAGCAGTACGGAGCTCGTTAGTTACGGCGTTTTACCAAACGCCGTAACTGCTCGACGCTGCAAACCCGCCAGAGCGGCAATCTGCCTTTCAACTTCGGCGGCATGACCAGAAGGTCAATGCCGCCTCGTTTCAAGGCACCTTGCTCGCTCTGGCGGGTTTTCGCTGTCGCTACCAAAACATCGGCGTTGCCGTGGTAGTCATTGGGGACAGACATAAATGAGTAGTCATTGGGGACGTTCTTAAATGACTACTCAGGATGAGCGTCCAAAAATCCGCGCTCGTTCGATTGGCGCATGTCTACGCAGCGTAGGTTGTCGAGCCTGGCCTTCAAATGGATACTGACTGTCGAACCGGTTCACTCCATTTCTTCAATTTGATTGGACAGCCCATGAACCAGACACGGCAAACCAATGCCTCCCATACTTTTTTGGCAGCGCATGCCATTAAGCAGCTGCGCGAAGAGCGCGGCCTCACCCAGCGCGCCCTGGCGGAAAGCCTTGGTGTGACCGATAAAGCCGTCAGCAAGTGGGAATCCGGCCGCGGCCTTCCCGACATTTCCCTCGTTGAGCCTTTGGCCCAGAGACTCGGCATAAGCGTGGCTGAGCTTTTGGCTGGTGACATTCGGGCCAACGCCAACCGTGCAGGCAATATGCTCAAAGGCGTCTTTTACGTTTGCCCTATCTGCGGAAACGTTGTGCACGCGCTCGGAGAAGGCAGCTTTAGCTGCTGTGGCTCCACGATGTTTCCCCAGGAGGCCGAAGAGCCGGACGCGGACCACGCCTTTTCCATCGAGCGCATCGAGGACGATTGGTACGTCACGCTCGATCATCCCATGACCAAGGATCACTACATTAGCTTTGTGGCATATGCGACTATGGACGGCGTCTGCTTTAAGAAGCTCTATCCAGAGCAATCGGTGCAGCCGCGCTTCCATATTACCGGGCGCGGCAGGATATATCTTTACTGCAACCAACACGGGCTCTTTACGTCGCTGACGCCTCGCAAATAACGGCTGTCTATCCGCCCTCCTCATGCGTTTCCCAGGGGACCCAAAATGAGCGTGGATAATCTCCCGGTTTTGGCCTGTGTGCGGGCTCAAAGTGGGAGATTATCCACGCTCGTTATCTGAGTGTCCAAAAATCCACGCTCGTCGTTACTTGAGCCCGGGCAGGCGGGTGTAGGGAAACGACCGCTCGAGGAACTCGGAACAGCGGGCGTAATCTTTGGCAAAGTAGCTGCTGTAGAGCGAATCGAGCACGTATTGCACGGCGATGTGGCTGGCGAACTGCGTGATGCGGTGCGTCATACTCTCGTGGTCGCTCACCATGAGATAGGCGGCAAAGCCGGGGTGAATGCGGGCGCAGTACGGTGTGCCGATGACGATGACCGGGACGCGTCGACTGCTGAGGATCGGCAAGATCTCCCTGAGGTTGGGGGCAAGGCCGCTGTAGGAGATGACAATCGCCACATGGTCGGGGCCCGAGGCGAGCGCCGTACGCACCTGCGCCTCGACGCTGCCGTAGCACGTCGCGCTTTTACCGGCGGAAAGCAAGCGATCGCGGAACATTCCCGCTGGATACAGGTTATGCGAGCCCGTGTAGATGTCCACGGTGTCGGCGCGCATGACGAGCTTGGCGGCGTAGTCGAGCTGTGCGGGGTCGAGCAGTTCCTGCGTTTCGGCCAAGGTGGTCTGGTAGAGCCCCTCCATGCGCTCCATTACCTGTGCGGGGGTGGAGGTGGCATCGAAGGGAAAGTTGATGTCCACGTCGCGCCGATTGCCCGCCTCGGTCGCCTGGCGGATGAGCTCGACCTTGAGGTCTTTGAATCCCTCGAGGCCGAGCTTTTTGCAAAAGCGGTGCACGCTCGCGACCGAAACGTTGGCGCACGCGGCAAATTCCTTAATGGAAAGCCCGCGCACATCCTCGCCCATGGCGAGGGCCGTTTGCCCAAGTTGTTGCTCGGTGGGGGTGAGGCTTTTGCCCTGCGTGATCTTTCGCCTGATATCCATATGGCTCCTATGCGTTTGCGTCGCGATAAACCAATCATAACGATAAATAAAACGTTCGGCTTGGCTGGGAGTTTTGGTCCGCCGGTCTATGAACGACGGACCGCTCGACGCCGTGCGGGCTCAACATGGGGGCACTGTCCTTGTTGGGCCGTTTGCGCCCGGGGCGTTACCCGAGCACACGTACGGGCCCCAAGAGGCCGCTGGGCTCGGAGGGCTCGGTCATGCCGAATATGTCGGGGACGGCGTGATCGAGGGTGTTGATGATGTCGATCGTAAGCGCGTGCTCACCGGCCAAAAGCGCGCCGACCTCAAAGCGGTAAGGCGGACAGATACGGGTGCCGAGGGATTTGCCGTCGAGGGCGACGGTTGCGGTCTCAA
The DNA here is from genome assembly GCF_040092375.1 of Collinsella sp. CLA-ER-H5. NCBI lineage: Bacteria > Bacillati > Actinomycetota > Coriobacteriia > Coriobacteriales > Coriobacteriaceae > Collinsella > Collinsella sp. CLA-ER-H5. Next base: position 21,722 of record NZ_JBBNLR010000008.1, on the reverse strand, counting down.
AGACCTCGCCAAGGTCGATGACGGTGCTGGTGACCGCTTCGCCCAGGACAAAGGAGGCCTGGTAGCGGAATGTGCCGGCCTTGCCGGGGAACTCGGCCGAGGAAAGGTCGTGCAGGTCTGCAAGCTCAACAGGCTCGCCAAAGGCATCGGTGCCAGGGGCAGAGAAGGCAACCGCCCAGGGCCCGTCGATGCATGCGGCTTCGTCTCCAACGGTTGCCGCGCCGGCGGAACCTGTAGCCCCAAGGACCACGATGCAGCTCTCGTAGGGAGCCAACTCGAGCGTGCCGTCAAAGGCGGCGGGCTCGGTGCCGTTGAGCAGGTCGAGGCGCGCGCCTGCAACGGGTGTGCCGTCGGCAAGCGCAACCTGAGTGGAGATACCCTGCTTGGGATGCTCGTTGACGAGCATCAGATAGCTCTCGCCCGCCCGCTCGTAGCGCAGTGCGCGCAGCCAGGGCTGGGGCTCGGCGCAAACCACGGTCTGCATGCCGGTATTGGCAAGTGTGCCTGCGAGCCCGGTGGTCGCCAGGAGTTTGATGCCGGCGAGCGCGGTTGCATCCAGGGAGGCAAAGCCCTCGCGGCCTGCAGTGTCGCCGTCGTAGCGCTTGTTCGGCAACTTATCCAGCGCGTACACGGCAACGCCCGCGGCTGCGGCGCGCGCGGCAAAGTCGAGCACGGCTCCGCCGACAAACTCGGCTCCGGGCATCACCAGGCAGCGGTATGCCTGGCCGTTCACGCTAAAGCCGCTACCGTCTGCGGCAATTTCAACGGCATAGCGCCCTGCGTCCTCAAATGCCTCTGCTGGCACGATGTCAAAGTCGACCTGCGCGCGCATAAGCTCGGAGGCGGCATGCTGCATAAAGTTCGCCTCGCCTGCCCACTCGGCGTCCGCATGGTAGAGAAGCGCCGCCGGGGTCGTTGCACGCCCGCCGCTCAGCAGACTCGCCGTACGGTTCATGTAGCTCATGAGCTGCCCAAAGTGTGCAAACTGGGGGTTTTGGCCATGCGCATAGAAATGCGGCGGGCAGTCCCAGTCGGGGAAGGCGGCCATGCTAAAGGCATGCGGCACAAACCAATTGACGCCGCGCACCAAAAAATGATCGGCGATCCACTTCATCTCGCGCAGGCCTTCGTGCCATCCAAATGCGCCAAAGACCTCGGCCATGCAGCGCCCCTGCTTTTTGGGGTCGAGGTGTGCTGCCGAGGAGCCCAGCTTGGGCAGCACGTAGTTATAGAACTCGAGGTCCCATACGCCGCGTCCGTAGCTGTGAAGGCCGCGGTCCATGCCGGGTACCAGCTGGTTGATCACGATGTCGACGCCCGCCATGTCCTGACCGCCCACGGCGCGGAAGTAGTGCCCGGCGCCCACGCCCAGGCGCGCGTGGCAGTCCTTGTCCTCGATAACGTGGCCGATGTACTGCACGCCGCGCGCGCGGCACCAGTCTCCGAGCTGGTCGCAGAAGCACTCCTTATAGAGGGTGCTCGCGATGTCCATATAGACGTGGCGTACGTGCGCGCCGGCCGGCTCGCGGTCCCACAGGTGCGGGAGCTCGGCCAGGTAGCGCTCGCCCAGTGCAGCGCGTAGGCGACGCTCAAGCTCGGCCGACCAGGGTAGGGGCGCGGTGGCCTTGCCGATGAGCGTGTCCGAGATGCCATCGGGGCCCGTGGTGCCCTTCTCGTTGGCAAATCCGGGCTCATCGGAGAAAAAGCCCAGGATCGTCTTGCCAAACTCATCGCCCAGATGCTCAAAATGCGGCTCGTAGACAGCATCGATGAGCTGCGCCACCGAGGCGCGGTCGACCATATTGATGTAGTCCTCGTTGTAGGAGGTCTTGCCGCTCGTGAACATCACGCATGCCTGCGTGAGGCCCGCAGGTGCATCGAAGACCAGGCGGCTGGGGTTGCCGTCTGCATCGTCGATTACTCGGTAAGCGACGTCGACGGGGCTGCCGTCCTGCATAAATGTCGCGCCGTAGAAGCGCTCCGTTTTGTCGAGCATGTTGGCGAGCGCGATGCTCGCGGCGGACGTGGGGCCCACGATGTCGAACGTGCGGTGCGTGAGCACGATCTTGCGGAGCTCGGGCACGGCCTCCTCGACGGCGCCGTTGGCAAAGCCCGTGGGGAAGTGCGCATCGTCCAAGATCCAGAGCTTAAGGCCCAGCTGCTTGCACTCGTCAATGACAAAGCGCAAGTCGCGCCACCAGCCCTCGCCGCAAAAATCGGGGTGTGGGCGGCTTTCGAGACAGACCTCGTGGATGTCGGCGCCGGCGATCTTTTCCAGATACTCGGCAATGGTCTTATGGCTCTCGCCCTTCATCCACAAAAACGGAAGCACGTGGTTGTCGTATGTGCCCTCGAGCACCTGCTGATAGTACGCGGTCATGGATCCTCCTTGGCTCGATCGGTCTGCTGCATAGCACAGATTATGGACGCGTCGGCGCGTTCTGCTAATATCTGAATCACGACGAACTATGACCAAATCAACGATTGGCAAGCCATGGAGATCGACGAGCTCGAGCGTAGGCTCAGCGAACTGAGCACCAGTGAGATCGCTTATAAAGACGGCATGGCATTTGATTGGTCGATTATGACCGAGCATGTCGAAATCGACGGATGCCCAGTGCGCAAGATTGGGCAGCCAGGGTTTGCCTATGCCCAGCCCGGCATGCCGCGTGGCCTGACGATAAGGAAAAACTCGCGCTTTAATGCAGTTCCCGAGCACGTGCATGATTACGTGGAGATGAGCTATGTGTATCGCGGGCGCTGCCCGCAGACGGTGGCGGGGGAGAGGCTCGAGTTGCGCCGCAACGAGGTGCTTTTGCTCGACGCCCTTTGCCCTCATGCCGTGGCGGCGCTCGGCGAGGACGACATCATGCTGAGCATGACCGTTTCACGCTCTTTTTTGCGCCGGAGTCTCGAGTCGAGCCTCTCGCGCGAGAGCGCGGTCTCGCGGTTTTTGTTCAACGCGCTCAACAGCGAGACGGACCATCGGGGCCATGTCCGTTTTCATTGCGGCGAGAGCCGTCGGATTCGGCGCTACATGCAGGAGATGCTCTGCGAGCTGTACGACCCGAGCCCCAACGGTTCCGAGATCGTCCTGCGTCTGTTTCAGCTGTTTTTGGCCGAGCTCATGGATTGCTACGAGCGCGAGCTGGTGCGCGGCGCGGCGGACGGCGCGGCGGGGCCCACTGCCCTGGTGACGGGAATGCTTGGCTATATCGATCGCGAATTCGCTGCATGCTCCCTCGAGGGGATGGCGGCGGAGTTTGGCTTGAGCCCTAATTATGCGACGGCGCTCCTCAAGCGACATGTGGGCAAGACCTTTAGGCAACTTGTGCAGGAGCGACGCCTGGTGCGTGCGGCCGAGCTTCTGCGCGGTGGCGCCACGGCCGGGGCGGCTGCGCATGCGGTGGGCTATGAAAACATGAGCTTCTTCTACCGTAAGTTTCACGACAAGTATGGCTGTACCCCCGCGGCATACCGCCGGTAAGCGCGGGGCGGATCGTCTTCGCTCCTTCGGTGTCAAAATGTTTCAGCTGCAGCGCTGTTGCAGCGCGCGTCTGCGAAAAGAAGTGTCCAAATCGGCGCCTTCGCCCTGGCCTGGAGCGACTCGGCGGCATACTCGTTTCATCAGCAACACGCATGAGCGAGGAGACACTTATGGGATTCCCCGAGGGTTTCTATTGGGGTGGCGCTACCGCCGCCAATCAGTTTGAGGGCGCTTGGAACGTGGACGGCCGCGGTCCGTCGGTCGACGACCACTTCTTGGGCGGCAGCTACAAGGAGCCGCGCCAGATTACGATCGACATCGACCCTAATCGCTTCTACCCCAACCATGACGGTATCGACTTTTACCATCACTACGAGGAGGACATCGCGCTGTTCGCCGAGATGGGCTTTACCATGTTCCGCATGTCCATCTCTTGGAGCCGCATCTTCCCCAACGGCGACGACGCCGAGCCCAACGAGGCCGGCCTCGCCTTCTACGACCGCGTCTTCGACTGCCTGCGCGCTCACAATATCGAGCCGCTCGTGACCCTGTCGCACTACGAGATGCCCTATCACCTGGTCGAGAAATACAACGGCTGGGCGAGCCGCGAGCTCATCGGCTTCTTTGAGAAGTACTGCCAGACCGTCTTCGACCGCTATCAGGACAAGGTCAAGTTCTGGCTCACCTTCAACGAGATCAACTGCGGCACTCAGGACATGGGCAACCTCTTTGAGACCAGCATGATCCAGGGCTTTGAGGGCCCGGCTTCGGCGGTCCACACCACGCCGCAGGCCCGTATGCAGGCCCTGCATCACCAGTTTGTCGCCAGCGGCCGCGTCGTGCGCTATGCCCACGAGCACTATCCGCAGTTTAAGATGGGCAACATGGACTGCTTCATCCTCTCCTATGCCGCCACGTGCGATCCGGCCGACGTGTTCGCCACGCAGCAGGAGATGAATACCATGAACTGGTACTGCTCCGACGTGCAGGTGCGCGGCAAGTATCCGTTCTATGCCAAGCGCTTCTGGGCCGAGAACGATGTCGAGCTTGTGATGGAGGACGGTGACCTGCAGGATATCGCCGACGGCAAGGTCGATTTCTACACCTTTAGCTACTACATGTCCGGCACCGTGGGCACCCACAGGGATCACGAGATGACCGAGGGCAACATGACCTTTGGCGGCAAGAACCCCTATCTGGAGTCCACCGATTGGGGCTGGCAGATCGATCCGCTGGGCCTGCGCATCGCCCTCAACGAGATTTACGCCCGCTACGAGATTCCGCTGATGGTGGTCGAGAACGGCATGGGCGCCTACGATGAGGTCGAGGAGGACGGTTCCATCCACGATCCGTACCGCATCGCCTACTTGCAGAGCCACATCAAGGCCATGGGCGAGGCCATTGCCGACGGCGTCGACCTGATCGCCTACACCTGGTGGGGTCCCATCGACCTGGTGTCCGCCGGCACCGGCGAGATGCGCAAGCGCTATGGCTTCATCCACGTCGATAAGTACGACGACGGCACCGGTACCTACGAGCGCCGCCGCAAGGACAGCTTCTACGCCTACCAGAAGATCATCAAGTCCAACGGTGCCGAGGGCCTGGATTAATCGACAATATGAGTGCCACCGGGGAAAAGCGTTGGGATGGGCTCGCGATTCGAGTCCCCACCTTAGCATTTGAACCATTTGGCACTATAATCACCATAGGCATGCGCACAACGTTGCGCTTAATCAAGAGGAGAAAACGTATGGGTCTGTTTGACATGTTCAAGAAGAAGGCTGAGCCCGCGACTGCCGCTGCTCCGTCCTCCATCTCTGCTTCTGCCGGCGCCGACGTGCTGTGCTCGCCCGTCAAGGGCAAGGTCATCAAGATGGCCGATGTGCCCGATCCCGTCTTTGGCGGCGAGGTCCTGGGCAAGGGCTGCGCCGTGTGGCCCGAGGACGATCTGGTCTACGCTCCCTGCGACGGCAAGGTGACCGTCACCATGGGTCACGCCGTGGGCCTGCAGTCCGATAGCGGCATCGAGGTTCTGGTGCACGTTGGCGTCGATACCGTCAACATGAACGGCGACGGCTTCGAGGGCTTCGTCAAGGCCGACGATGTCGTTAAGGCTGGCCAGCCCATGCTCAAGATCGACCGCGCCAAGATCGCCGCTGCCGGCTACAAGGACTGCGTCGTCGTGGCTGTGTCCAACACCGCCGAGTTCGCCGACGTCGAGCTCGCCGTCGAGGCTGACTCCGCTGTCTCCGCTGGCGATGCCATCGTCAAGGTCGTCCGCAAGTAGTCTGCGGCAACATAAGGGTGTTTTGGGGTGGTCGGGTTATCCGGCCGCCCTTTTTTATTGCAATGCGGCGGAACGTTTTATTGCGCGTTGGGCGGACCGGTAAACCGTTCGGACGTTAAATCGAGCCGACTGCGCCTTTGCTTTGCCGGGGGTGTTCGTTATCGGCTAGTATGGCCTTATTGTTACGACGCGCACCGCGTCGGGAAGCGCGGTGCCGCTTGTTGGGAGGAATGTCATGAAGAAGAAGCTGCTGCTTGCGCCCCTGATGGCTGTTCTGGTCGCGTGCGTGGTTGTGCTTTCCGGCTGCGGAGGTCCTTCGGTTGAGGAGCTCATCACCGAGGATCTTACGACGCAGTTTGACGAGGTCAAGAACGGCGGCGACGACTTCCTCGCCGGCCTGGAAGAGGCCTCGGGCGACGAGTTCGAGCAGCTGGGCATCGATCCCAAGGAGTACGCCAAGAGCTATCTCGAGGGTTTTGACTACAAGATCGGCGATGTGACGGTCGACGAGGACAAGGGCACCGCGACTGCCGATGTCACCATTACCTGCAAGTCCATGAACAAGATCGTTGAAGATTTCGCCACCCAGTATCAGGAGAAGATCGCGGCGCTCGATACGATGCCTTCCGAGGACGACCTGTACAAGATGGCCGGCCAGGTCATGGTCGACGTGACCAAGGCCGCTAAGACCAAGGACACCAAGGTTACCTTCAAGTACACCGCCAATGACGATGGCGAGTGGTCTGCTGACGATTCCGCAACCACCGAGATGATGAATGCGATGATGAGCTAGGGGAGTTACGCGGTAGTTCGTTACGGCGTTTTACCAAACGCCGTAACTGCCCGACGCTGCGCGGGCACCAGAGCGACAACTTGTCATTCAAAGAGGACGGCATGACCAGAAGGTCTATACCGTCCTCTTTTCATGCCAATTTGTTCGCACTGGTGCCCGCTCGCTGCCCGTCCTCTACCTGCGGCGTTGCCATGGTAGTCATTGAGGCGGCACTTGGGGACGTTCCTTTTCTGCCGGCAGTTGGGGACACTCCTTGTATCAACGCCGTATCAAATGCTCGGGAAAATGCGACCCGGTTTTTTGGCCGAATTCCGGGTCGCGGTTTCCGGATGGGGCGGGTTGCGGAAACCGCGACCCGGAATATTGCTCTGAAACGGGATACGGTTTCCCCGACGCGCCTCAAACGGAAAGTGCATCCCATTTCGGAGCTCCAAAACGGGATGCACTTTCCGCGTGGAAGAATTGTCGCAGCTGCGTTAAGCGGTGTCGCTCGCTACTCGCCCAAGATTAGCTCGGCGAGTTCGTCCTGCGTATCTACCACGTAGTCGGCACCGGCGGCTTCCAGCTCTGCGCGGCCGCGGAAGCCCCAGCTGACGCCCGCGCTCTTAAGGCCGGCGTTGTGGCCGGTCAGAACATCGACATTCGAATCGCCCACATAGAGCGTGGTTGCCGGATCGGCGCCCAGCTCTTTCATCACATGCAACGTGACGGGTGCCTCGGGCTTGGGCGGAAATGCGCCCACACGGCCCTGTACCAGCGCAAAGCGATCGGGGCCAAAGTATTTCTCGATAAGCGGGGCTGCCGAAATATGATCCTTGTTGGTGAGCACGGCAAGCTGAACGCCCGCTGTGCGCAGACGGTCGAGCATCTCAATCGTGCCGGCGTAGGGTGAGGTGTGGTCCTCCTTGTGCTCGCCGTAATAGGCCCTAAACTCGGCAAGCGTCTGCTCAAACATACGGCCGTCGCCCGCGTACTCGGCGGGCATAAAGCGCTCGACCAGCTTGAGCATGCCGTTTCCCACCTTGTAGCGGTACTCGTCTACGGCAAACGTGGGCCAGCCGTGCATCTCGCAGGTATGGTTGCTGGCGGCCGCCAGGTCCTCGAGCGTGTTGAGGATGGTGCCATCCAGATCAAAGATCACATGGGAAAAAGCTGCTGCCATGGGTGCTCCTGCCGCTTGAGTTGTAAAACGCACCCCATGATACTGGGCATGCGTGCCGGGCATGTTTGGAATCTGAATATCTTTAATAGCCCTGAGCCTTTGTCGTTAGCAAATCCTCGGCAGTTGTTCTCCCACAAGCATGTCGAGGATACGGGTCGAGCCCCAGCCGGTGCGTACGCGCACGGCGGGACGGGCGCCCTCGGCAAGTGGCAGCACGCGACCGATGATGGCGGCGTTCTCGCCGTAGCGGGCGGCGCGCATGGCTGCCAGCGCGGCATCGGCTTGCTCGGCCGGCACCACGGCAACCATCTTGCCCTCGTTTGCCACCTGCAGCACATCGTAGCCGAGCATCTCGCAGGCTGCCTGCACGTCGGGGCGCACGGGCACGGCATCCTCGTCGACCTCCATGGCAACGCCGCTGGCCTGGGCAAACTCGTTGAGCGTGGACGCCAGGCCACCGCGCGTGGGGTCGCGGAAGCAGCGTGTGTCGGGTGCTGCGGCAAGCACATCGGCAATCAGGTGGTTGAGCGGCGCGGCATCGCTTTCGATGGTGCTCGAAAACGCCAGGCCCTCGCGTTGGCTCATGATGGCGATGCCGTGGTCGCCGAGTGTACCCGACACCAGGATGATATCGCCGGGCCGGCAGTTGGCGCCGCTGAGCGCCACGCCCGCGGGCACCTCGCCCACGCCGGCGGTATTGATGTAGACGCCGTCGGCCCCGCCGCGCTCGACCACCTTGGTATCGCCCGTGATTATGGACACGCCCGCCTCGCGCGCCGTCTCGGCCATCGTCTGCACGATTTGACGCAGCTTGTCCATGGGATAGCCCTCTTCGAGGATAAAGCCGCACGATAGGTAGCGCACGTTGGCGCCCGAGGTCGCGACGTCGTTGACGGTTCCGCACACGGCGAGTCGGCCGATATTGCCGCCGGGGAAGAACTGCGGCGAGACTACAAAGCTGTCGGTCGACATGGCGATGCGCCCGCTCGCGGGCAGCGCAGCGACGCCGGCATCGTTGCCCTCGAGCAGTTCGGGCGACCCAAAGGCATCCAAAAAGACCTCATCGATGATGCGTTTCATCATCTGGCCGCCAGAGCCGTGGCCCAACAGGACAGTGCTATCGGTGGCAGTACGGGACATATCGAAAACTCCAATCGTGGGTGGTGCCGGTGTGTGGGTGTGTCCGGGCTAGTCGCGGTAGCGGTAGTACGCCGCGCAGCTGCCCTCGGAGCTCACCATGCACGGGCCGACGGGGTGCTCGGGCGTGCAGGTGCGGCCAAAGAGCGGGCAGCTGCTCGGCGCAATGGCCCCGCGCAGCACGTCGCCGCAGCGGCACCCGCGCGGCTCGACCGTCGCCTCAACGGGCACGTCAAAGCGAGCACGGGCATCAAAGCGCGAGAACTCGGGGCGGATGGAAAGACCCGAGTTGGCAATCAGCCCCAGCCCGCGCCATGTGGTATCGCACGGCTCAAATACCTGCTCGACCAGCTGGCGCGCCACGGGATTGCCGTCGGCATTGACGCCGCGACGGTAGGCGTTGTCGATTGCGGGCCTGTCCTCGACAACCATCTGGACCAGCATACAGATGCCCTGCAGGATATCGACCGGTTCAAATCCTGTGACCACGCCCGGGGTATTGAACTCGTCGACCAAAAAGCCAAAGGGGGCTAAGCCCGTGATGGTGGCGACGTGTCCCGGCAGGATAAAGCCGTCGATGGCGGTCTCGGGATCGTTGGCGATGGCGCGCAGCGCCGGCGGCGTGGTCTTGTGGGCGCAATAGACCGAGAAGTTCAAAAGCCCGCGCGCTTCGGCCTCCAAGATGGCGGCGGCGATGGTGGGCGTTGTGGTCTCAAAGCCCACGCCCATAAAAATGACCGGGCGATCGGGGTTTTGCTCGGCAATGTCGAGCGCGTCGAGCGGGGAGTAGACGATGCGAATGTCACGCCCTGCCGCTTTTTGCGCAGCGAGCGAGGTGGATGATCCGGGCACGCGCATCATGTCGCCAAAGGTGGTGATGATGGCGCCGTCTATGTTGGCGAGCGCGATTGCGTGGTCGATGTCGCGGTTGGCGGTGACGCAGACGGGGCAGCCCGGGCCGCTCAGCAGCTTGAGCCCGGCCGGCATAATGGAGCGAAAGCCATAGCGCCCGATGCTCACGGTATGCGTGCCGCAGACTTCCATAAGGTTGATGGCGCGGTCGCCGACAAGCTCATGAATGCGCTCGATGAGCTCGCGAGCCAGCTTGGGATTGCGGAATGCCGAGAAGTCGATACCGGAGCGAGCCGGTTGTTCGGGCGCCACTAGTAAGCCTCCGCCGGGTTGGTGGCAAGCTGGTCTTCTTCGACCAGCTCGGACATGGCATTAACAAGCTCGAGCGTTTCCTGTGCTTCCTGCTCGTCGACGATCTGGATGCCAAAGCCGGCGTGTACGAGAATATAGTCGCCAACCTGCGCCGTCGGCACGAGTCGCAGCGACACGGGGCGCTCGATGCCCATCATGTCGACGGTGGCCTTGAGGTCGTCGTCGCGTTTGACTACTTTACCGGGAACGGCAAGGCACATATTGTTCCCCTTTTATACGCTTTGCGCTGGACGGGCGCTCAATAATCCATCAGTTGATGGTAGCGCTCGCGGGCGCTGCGGGCAAACGCGCTACACCTGTGAGACGGCGGCTTGCGGGCTGGCCGAACAGCCTATTGCGGTGCGACCTGTGCGAGGCGAGTGCGTGCGACTGCCGCCTGACCGTAGGCGATGCAGCCGTCGTTAACGGGCACGGTTTGGGGAATCAAGACCGTAAGGCCTGCGTCTTTAAGCTTGCGGGTGAGGAACTGAAGCAAAAGTCGGTTCATGAACACGCCGCCCGAGAGCGCGACGGTATCGATGCCCTCGTGCACGCAGATATCGCTGGCGATGCGCGCCGAGGAGCGCGCGACGGCGACATGGAAGTCGAGTGCGAGCCTGTCGGCGGGCGCTCCGGCTTCAATTCCTCCCAAAAGTGCCTCAAAGAGTGCTTTCTGGTCCAGAACATAGGGGCCGTCTAGCCACGATGGGCCAGATGCGAAATAGCCGGCGTTGTCGTCGGGAAAATGGGCGATTTCGTTGTCGAGCGCGCGCCAGGCGGCGGCCTCAAGCTCGATGGCGGGTTCGCCCTCGTAGGTTGCCTTGTCGCAGATGCCCAGAATTGCTGCTGCGGCATCAAAGAGACGCCCCATGCTGCTGGTACGCGGGCTGTTGATGTCGCGCTCGATCATGGTGGCTGTCACGCTGCGCGTTTGCTCGTCGAGGCTGTCCAAAAGTCGAGCGGCACCTGGGTGCTCGAGCAGGCCGAGCTCACTGAGCAGGGCAAAGGCGTTGCGGCGGGCGTCGCGCACGGAGGCCGCCCCGCCGGGGAGCGCCCAGGTGCGCAAATGCGCGGCGCGCTCAAAGCCGCCAAGGCCGGCGACAAGAAACTCGCCGCCCCAAATGGTCCCATCGGTGCCGGCGCCGGTGCCGTCAAAGGCGATGCCAAGGACGCGCGCGTCGGTTGTAAGCTGGCCCGCGGCGATGGCCTCGGCCATTACGCTCGCGATATGCGCATGATGGTGCTGCACCTCGACGAGCGGCAGATTGCATTTTCGCGCCTGCTCGCGCGCCCACTGGCCCGATAGATAGCTGGGGTGTACATCGCAGGCCAAGGCGGCGGGCGCCAAGTCAAAGAGATCTTCCAAGCGCGTGCGCGCGGCGTTCCAGGCATCGAAGGTCCCGCCGTTTTCAACATCGCCGATATGCTGCGACACAAAACAGGTTGCCTCGCCGTTCGTCCCTTCGCGCGTGAGCGCAATCGTGGCCTTTTGTTGTGGCCCGCAGGCGAGCACGCAGGACGGAGCGCCGTCGAGCGCCGGCAACGGCAGCGGCTGGGGTGCATATCCGCGAGCGCGGCGCACGGGCATAACGGCGCCGCCGACCACGCGCACTACAGAGTCGTCGTAGCGCGAGAGGATCGCGCGGTCGTTACCGAGCAACGCGTCGGCGATGCCGGCGGCAACGAGGTGTTCCCAGGCAAGATCGTCATCGGTCTCGATGGGCTCTTCGCTCAGGTTGCCGCTGGTCATGACGAGCGCGTGCATACCGCAGGCTTCTGCCACGGCAAGCAACAGATGTTGAAGCGGCGTATAGGGGAGCATGACGCCGAGCTCGGGCAAGTCGTGCGCGACAGATGGCGCGAGGGCGAGGATGTCGGGGGAACCGCCGTTGCCCTCGCCAGCAGTGCGCTGGCGCAGCAGCACAATGGGGCGGATACTGCCGGCGAGCAGATCGCGTTCAGCATCGTCGATATGACACAGGCGCCCGGCATCGGCAAGACTGCGCACCATGACGGCAAGCGGCTTATTGCTGCGGCGTTTGCGACGGCGCAACTCGGCCACCGCCTGCTCGTTGGCAGCGTCACAGGCTAGATGGAATCCGCCCAGGCCCTTGATGGCGACGATGCCACCGCTGGCCAGCAGCTCAACGCAGCGCTCGATGATAGCGTCGCTGGCCTCGCGTGTGGTGCCGACGGCCGGTGTCGCGGACGAATTCCCGCACGCATCGCCGTTCACAGCCTCGCGCCACGTAATATGCGGCCCGCAATCAAAGCAGGCATCGGGCTGTGCGTGAAAGCGACGGTCGAGTGGATTGGCATACTCTGCGGCGCAGGCGGGGCACATGGGGAAACGGTCCATCGAGGTAGCCGCTCGGTCATACGGCAGCGACCGGATGATGGTAAAGCGTGGGCCGCAGTTGGTGCAGTTGATAAAAGGGTAGTGATAGCGCTGATCGGCGGGGTCGAACAGCTCGCGCAGGCAATCGTCACAGGTGGCGATATCGGGCGAGACGAGAGTCGTGTGCGCGGTCTGATCCTGCGACGCTACGATGCGAAAGCCCTGCTCATTGGCAGTGCTCCAGCCGCTAGGCTCCAAATCCGCAATATCGACTCGCTCAACGTGAGCTGCCGCAGGCGCATGCTCAGAAAGCGCGGCAACAAAAGCATCGAGCGCATCGGCCGGAGCGTGCGCCTCGATATGCACGCCGTCGCCCGCGTTGAGCACCCATCCGCAAATGCCATGCGCCATGGCCTCGCGATACACAAACGGTCGCATGCCAACGCCCTGCACAATGCCCGTCACATGAATATGCACATGCCGCATGCGACACCCCTCATCAAAACCGACCAAAAAGGGACAGGTTTATTTTGGTAGGTAAAACTTCTAAACCTGCCAAAACAAACCTGTCCCTTTTTGGCAGGTGCGCTGCGGGAAATCCCGCTACAGCCCCAGGCTCTGCTTGGTGGCGGCGCACGTGAGCTCGCCGTGCTTAACGCCGCGCAGGCCCAGCAGGCGGTCGGACAGTTCGTAGACGCGCTCGCCGCGACCCTTGAGCGCCAGGATCTCCAAGCAGTTGTGGTGATCCAGATGTACGTGCATGGTCGATACGATCTCGTCGGTGTAGTCGTGCTGCACTTCGTCCAGACGGCGCGTCAGGTCGCCGGTATGGTGGTCGTAGATCATGGTGAGCGACCCGATAACATGCTCATCGGGCGTGCGCATCTGCTCTTTGGCGATCGAGGCGCGAATCAGGTCGCGCACGGCCTCGGAGCGGTTGGCCACGTCGCCGCGGCGCGCGATCTGTTCGTCAAAACGGCGCAGCAGGTCGTCCGGTGCGGTAACCGAAAAGCGGACCAGCTCGGAGCCGGAGCCACTACAGTGGCAGCCTGCGTCACCGTCCGCCCCGTGCGGATGCTCGTGCTCGTACCCGCAGCCGTGCTCATGTTCGGCCACGTTACACCAGCTTCACGGAGCCGACGGAGTTGTGGTCGGCCTCGATGGCTTCCTCGTAGCCCTCGAGCGCGTCATGCGCCTCGTGCAGCGCGGCCATGGCGGCCTCGAGCTTGGCGCCGATGCGCTCCATGTCAAAATTCTCGGTCGCATGCAGCAGCTGATGGCTCCACTCATGAGCGAGCTCGATGGTGTCGTCGACCTGTTTGACGCTCATGGCAAGCTGACTCATGTTCATTCCAACATCATGCATGGGAAATCTCCTTTTGTATGGGGCAGTTCAGTGGTTCAGATTTTACTACGCCCGCTCTGCGCGCAGTTGCATAAGAAAACGGGTACGAGTCTGTGCGACCCGCACCCGTTCACTGGGGGCTGTTTGTGACTACCATACTATCCGTGGTTGCACTCGGTGCATCCAGAAGTCCGGCGAGCGGTGCAAAAGCGCTCATAGACGGCGAGTAAGTAACAAGCGTATTACAGATGCTTCTCCAGCAGCGCCTGCAGCCTCGCCTTGGGTAGAGCGCCAACCGAGCGGTCAATCTCCTCGCCGTTCTTAAACACAATCAGCGTGGGGATGCTCATGACGCCATACTTCATGGCCAGGTCCTGGTTGTCGTCGACATTGCATTTGGCAACGGCAAGCTTGCCCGCCAGCTCATCGGCAACCTCGTCAACGATGGGCGAGAGGGATCGACAGGGACCGCACCACGGTGCCCAAAAATCAACCAGCACGGGCAGGCTGTCGTTAACGATGGAATCGAAGTTCTCGGGGGTAATCTGATTAATGCCAGCCATGGTGACCTCCATAATGCGACGCGGCTCGGCCGCGTAAAACTCAGTACGACCGTGCTTATACCCAGCCGCCCGCAAAGCAACCACTCGCGGGCAGCTCTTTTATATAATGGTGGGCACGCAAACGATTGGAGAGCGCATGTCCACGTCACAAAGCCAGAAAAAAGAAGCCATCGCCCAGGCGGCCGAGCAGGAGCTCACATCGCTTGCGGTCCGTGGCGTGCGTATCGCGGGCAACGCGTGCTCGCCGATCGTTCTGGTCAAAGGCGATTTGGACGACGCCGAGCGTTCGGGTGGCGAGCTTGCTGCCGGCCCGGATGGCACGGCGTTGCGCAAGGCGCTTGGGGCCATCGGCTACGCGCCCGAGGATTTTTGCGTGCTGGCAAGCGTCGCCGGCGTGGGTGACGGAGCGGTCGCGGTGGGCGAGACTCTGCCGTGCGAGCTGTTCCGCGAGGCGCTTGAGGCTTTGGATCCCGAGGCGGTGCTACTGCTCGACAACAACGCGGCTGACGCCATGCGCGAGACCTACGCCGATATGCTCGTGGCGATCGATGACTTCGACACCGCCATGCTCAAGCCCGGCTTGGTCGCCCATGTGCAGGGTCGCCGCGTGCTCGCGCTCGACGGTTTTGAGGCGGCGCTAACTGACAAAGCCGCCAAGCAGCGCATGTGGGCATACATCAAGCAGCTGACCCCGGCGGCCGCTCCGCTGTAGCGGATTAGCGCCGGCGAGCGATTGTCTGGCGGGCAAGGCACGCCTCGAGATCGGCGCCGCACTTCTACATCACAGCGCGCAGCTCAAACCGATCGCCGTTAATGCGGAACTGGCAGTTGCCGTTCATGCGTTCGACGGCAAGCTTAATGCTCTTGGTTCCAAAGCCGTGTCCGGTGTGCCCGGCTACGGGCATGCCGTCGACCATGCGCGGCGCGCGGTCAAACGTGTTGGAAACTAACAGCAGCAGCTGGCCGTCCTCTAATCGCAGGTCAAAGTCGACGAATCGCTTTCCTTGGGGTGCGGCGCTTGCAGCGGTGATAGCGTTTTCCAAGGCATTTGAGAGCACGCTAAACAGGTCGGCGTCACCTACGTGGATGGTTTCGGGTACGGCGGCGCGCAGGTTGGCGGTAATGCCGTTTCTATTGATATCCGAGTTAAATGACGAAAGCGCGATGTTTACGGTCTCGTTGGCGCAGAAGCGGCGTACGGCGGTGCGATCGCCGACTTCGCAGAGTTCATCGATGCGTTTGAGCGCCTCGTCGGTGTGGCCCTCCTCAATTAAAGCGGCCAGGCCGCGTAGGAAGTGGCGCATATCGTGGCGAAGAATCGACAGCTCGCGCCCAGATTGACGCCAAGCCTCGAGCTCTTTGATGGCGGCGCTGTCGCGGGTTTCGAGCATCCAGCGCTCTCGCTCGGCGGTTTCCTTTTCTTCGTATTCGCGCAGGTAAACGGCAAGAAACATAAGATAGAAGGCACAGAGCGCAAATGCCAAAAACTCAACCGTCACCACCGAGCCCGAGTGGAACAGCGTGGTGTAGACGTTGGTGGCATAGTCAAAGACGTAATAGACGAGCGGCAGGATTAAAAGGATGCCCAGCTCGGTGGTGCTTTTAATCGCCAAGCGCGGACCGATGTCGCCGGCCCAATGCAACAGGACGGCAAAGGCGGCGAGTGTGGTCGCGATGCGCGCCAGATAGTACGCGATCTGAGAATCGGTTGCGGCAAATGCGGCAATGCCCATCCAATTGCTGAACTGGCAGCTCAGATAGGCACTCGTAATGCCGAGTACGGCAAGCAGCGGGCTCAGGCGGTAGCGCGCGCACAAATAGATGACGAGCGGCAGATGCACGACGAGTGGATATACCTGGCGGGCGAAAAGCTCGCCGCCGACGGCATTGGCGAGGCCAAATGCGCATCCAGTTACGGCACCGACCAGCACCAGTTCAAGCGCATGACGCCGGTTGATCTCGACACCGCACAGCGCCGCCGAGGCAAAGACGCCAAAGAGCAGCGTCGTGGCGTGGTGGATTGCCCAAAGGATCATTTCGACCGTGGAGACCATCAGTGTCTCCCACCCTCAAAGCGCACCGCAAAGTAGGCGTCTTGGAATCCCTGCTTGCAGCTGCGCGAAAGCGGGATGCACGCGCCCGAGCGCATGACGATGTCCGTGCGGTCAAAGTGATCGATATTGCGCAGGTTGACCTGGTAGCTGCGGTGGCATTTAAAGAAGGTGGCATTTTGCGCCAAACGGTCTTCGACGCTGCGGAACGACTCAAGTGCCTCGATATCGCGTCCGTCGCGCAGGTGGAAGACCACGTGCTTGTTGCGCGCCTCGGCATATTCGATGTCGGACAGGCGCAGGGCGTGGTAGCCAAAGGAAGTTTTGATCACGAGCTCGTCGGTTGCCGCCGGGCGCATGCTCGAAAGCTCGTCGAGCAACTGCGCTAGGCGTTCGTAAGCCACGGGCTTGAGCAGATAATCGAAGGCGCGGACCTCGTAGGACTCCAGTGCAAACTCGGGCGATGAGGTGAGAAACACCAGACGCACGGCGGTATCGGCCTGGCGCAATTCGCGCGCGGTGTCCATGCCGTTGACGAGCGGCATGATCATATCGAGCAAGATGATGTCGGCGCGCGATGCGGCATGGCGGGCCAGCAGGTCCTCGCCGCGCGTGACGAGCGCAACATCGACCGCCGTGCCCGTCTCGCTCGACCAACGGTCGATCATCCGGTGCAGTCTATCTAGAAAAGCGACGTCGTCGTCGCAGGCAATAATCTTGAGCATTCTGAGCCCCCTTAGTAGTTCGATTTTGCCACATTGGGTGCGGACCGCTCGCGGAGGCGTGTCCCATTTGCGCCCCACGTCGCGCAACTCGCGCCGAGCGGTATTGCGGTGGCGAAAGATGCCTCCTGCGCTATCGAGAGCTCGGCTATCCTCAGCTTGCCAGTTCGAAAATGGACCTGCCGCATGATTGAATCTTTATTTCAACTTTACACCTAGGTTTACAGCTGTCTTGTCAGCTGTAAACCTAGGTGTCATACTAAAGCCCCAAGATTCGCCAAAAGAGAGGGGCCTTGATGGCACAGAGCGCGAACATGGATGCGTCGGAGCTTGCACGCGATATCGCGGCCGGCCTAGCATCGGCAACGACGGCAACGGAGCGCGCGGCACTGGTGCCCGCAGAGCTTGTCGAGGCCATTCAACAACTAAAAACCCAACGTGACGCGGTGATCCTAGCGCACTATTACGTGGCGCCCGAGGTACAGGCCGTGGCTGATTACGTCGGCGACAGCTTTTACCTGGCAAAGCTTGCCAAGAGCCTGCCGCAGCAGACCATCGTGCTGTGCGGCGTGGAGTTTATGGGCGAGAGTGCCAAGCTGCTCAGCCCCACCAAGACCGTGCTGCTGCCCGAGCCGGGCGCGGACTGCCCCATGGCGCACATGGTCAAGCGTGAGACGGTCGACGCGGCGCGCGCCGAGTACGGTGACGACCTTGCCGTGGTCTGCTACGTCAACTCCACGGTCGAGATCAAGAGCTGGAGCGACGTGTGCGTCACCAGTTCCAACGCCGTTAAGATCGTGTCCGAGCTGCCGCAGCAGCATATCCTGTTCATTCCCGACCAAAACCTGGGACGCTTCGTAGCCGAGCAGGTGCCGCAAAAGCACGTCATCCTCAACAACGGCTACTGCCCACGCCATCACATCATCACCGTCGAGCAGATCGTCGACGCGACGGAGGCCCACCCCGACGCGCTCGTGCTGGCGCACCCCGAGTGCAAGGCCGACGTTCTGGCCGAGGCCGACTACATCGGCTCCACCGCCGGCATCATCAGGTATGCCGAGGAGTCCGACGCGAGCGAGTTCATTATCGTGACGGTCCGCGGCGTGCTCTACGAGCTCGAGCGCCGCTGCCGGGGCACCGGCAAGAAGTTCTACTTCCCCGCGGTGCAGCCCACCTGCGTCAACATGGATCTCATCACGCTCGAAAAGCTCGTGCGCTGCCTGGAGACGGGCGAGGGCGAGGTGCAGATCGGCGTGTCGGACGAGGCTGCCGACCAGGCCAAACTCACGCTCGACCGCATGCTCGAGTACGCAACGCGCTAGAACAATGTGACAAAGGGACAGTCCCTTTGTCACATTCAAGGGAAAGGATTCCTGTGGAAACCAAGCAATACCCCGATATGGAGTGCGACGTCGTCATTGCCGGCTGCGGCGTGGCAGGCCTGTACGCGGCCCTCAATCTGCCGACGAGCACGCGTGTGATCATGCTCTCCAAGGGCGCTGTCGACGAGTGCGATTCGATGCTCGCGCAGGGCGGCATCTGCGTGCTGCCTGAGGGATCGGACTACGATGCCTTCTTTGAGGACACCATGCACGCCGGTCATTACGAGAATCGCCGTGAGAGCGTCGACATCATGATCCGCTCGAGCCGTTCGGTCATCAACGACCTGCTAGCGCTGGGCGTGGATTTTGAGCGCAAGGCCGACGGCAGCCTCGACTTTACCCGCGAGGGCGCGCACAGCCGTCCGCGCATTGCCTTCCATGCCGATATCACCGGCAAGGAGATTACGACCAAGCTGCTCCAGGCCGTTCGCAAGCTGGATAACGTGCAGATTTTGGAGCACGTGGCCATGACCGATATCCTGACGGGCGAGCGTGACGGCGCCACGGTGTGTGCCGGTGTCGTCGCCGTTTCCGTGGACGAGGACAACTCGGTTCGTCCTGCCGACGAGCTGGCAAATGCTGCCGAGGGCGTGCATGCCGGCGAGCCGTTTAAGATCCATGCCCGCCACACGCTGTGGGCGACGGGCGGCATCGGTGGCGTATACGACCACTCGACCAACTATCCGCAGCTCACGGGCGATGCCTGCTACATCGCTCAGGAGCATGGCATTAAGATGGAGCACCTGGACTACGTGCAGATCCACCCCACGGGACTGTTCTCGCCGCAGCCGGGCCGCACCTTCCTGATCAGCGAGAGCTGCCGCGGCGAGGGCGCGATTTTGCTCAACGCCGCCGGCGAGCGCTTTACCGACGAGCTTCAGCCGCGTGATGTGGTCGCCGCCGCTATTCGCGAGCAGATGAAGCAGGACGGTACCGAGCACGAGTGGCTGAGCTTCGCCCCCGTCGAACGCGATGTGGTGACCGGGCATTTTGCCAACATTCGCGCGCGCTGCCTTGAGGACGGCCGCGACATCTTGGACGAGCCCATCCCCGTTACGCCCACGCAGCACTACTTTATGGGTGGCGTATGGGTCGATAAGGACGGCCGCACCTCGATGCCCGAGCTCTACGCCGCGGGCGAGACGGCCTGCAACGGCGTTCACGGCAAGAATCGCCTTGCATCAAACAGCCTGCTCGAAGCGCTGGTCTGGGGTCGTCGCGCCGCGTGGTATATGCGTACCGGCGAGTCACTGGCCGTGGAGCAGGCGGGCGATCCCGCGCTCGATGGCCGTCATCGCGCCCTGAGCGCCGACATCCTGGCAATCGATGATTTGGCCCGTGCCGCCGGCACGCAGGCCGTGGAGGAGTAGACCATGAATCCCATTACCATGAAGCTCGTCGTCGATGATCTGATTTTGCAGGCTCTGCGCGAGGACATCACGTTTGAGGACGTGAGCACGGCGAGCGTGTGCCCCACGGCGCGTCCCGCTACCGTTGAGCTTATCGCCAAGGCCGACGGCATCATCGCCGGCTTGGATGTGTTCGCCCGCACCTTTGAGCTGTTGGATTCGCAGAGCTCGGTGCTGTTCGACGTTGCCGGCGGTGACGAGGTGCACGCCGGCGACCATGTGGGTCAGGTGCGCGGCGATGCGCGCGTGCTGCTTTCGGGCGAGCGCGTGGCGCTCAACTACCTGCAGCGCATGAGCGGCATCGCTACCTACACGCACAGCATGGCCGCGGCGCTCGAGGGCACCAAGACCGTGCTCGTCGACACGCGCAAGACCACGCCGGGCATGCGCGTGTTTGAGAAGGCGGCGGTCGAGATCGGCGGCGGCAGCAACCACCGCTACAACCTGTCGACGGCCGTCATGCTCAAGGACAACCACATCGATGCCGCCGGTGGCGTGACGCGTGCGATCGAGATGGCGCGCGCCCATGCATCGTTTACCACGACGGTCGAGATCGAGTGCGAGAACCTGGACATGGTGCGCGAGGCTGTGGAGGCCGGCGCCGATATCATCATGTTCGACAACATGACCCATGACGACATGGCCGCCGCCATAGAGCTTATCGCCGGTCGCGCCAAGACCGAGTGCTCGGGCAATGTGGATGCCAGCAATATCCGCGCCCTGGCTGATCTGGGCGTCGACTACATTAGCTCGGGGGCATTGACGCACTCTGCGCCGATTCTCGACCTCTCGCTTAAGCACCTGCGTCTGCTGGACGGTAAATAATGGACGCCCGCGAGCGTCGCCGTGCCATCATGGCCGTGCTCGAGGGAGCCAAGGGGCCAGTTTCGGGCAGCGCGCTTGCCCGCGAGGTGGGTGTGAGCCGCCAGGTCGTGGTGCAGGACATCGCCCTGCTGCGCGCCGATGGGCACGATATCGTGGCGACCAACCGCGGCTACGTGCTGCAGGAGGCCCCCAGCAGCCCCGCCGTGCCCACGCGCTTGGTCAAGGTTCGCCACAGCGTGGAGCAGGCAGGCGATGAGCTCACGAGTATCGTCGACGCCGGAGGCGCCGTGCTCAACGTGATCGTCAATCACCGCGTGTACGGTAAGATCACGGCCGACCTGGACATCCGCAATCGTCGCGATGTTGAGCGCTATCTGCGCGATATCGAGAGCGGCAAGAGCTTCCCGCTGCTGACGGTGACCAGCGGCTACCACTTCCATCGCATTGCGGCGGAGGACGAACAGACCCTCGACGAGATCGAGGCGATGCTCAAGGAAAAAGGCTACCTAGCAGACCTGATGCCCTACGAAGACGATCTCTCTTAGCCGACGCTGCAAACGCCCCTAAGCGGCAATCTGACGTTCAATCGTCGGTCGCGTACCCAAAGTACGCTTCCCTCCTCTTTCACGTCACCTTGCTCGCTTAGGGACGTTTTCGCTCATATGACCCAATCCGCTGTCAAGAGCCACAATGGCCCCGCCGACCGCTTGCAATCGGTCGGCGGGGCCTGCCGTTGAACCCGTCCCGGTCCGCCCCCGGCATGTCGTCGACGCCTTCGGCTCAGTCTCATATCCGCGGATACCGTTCTGTCGGCCCGCACTCCATTCCTTCGGCGGGGCTCCCCAAGTCTGACTACGCGCATGCGGCCGCTGCCGCGCGCCCAGCGAAAGCGGGGGTATCCCCGAAGGCTGCCCGGCTCGCCGGGACGGGGGCTATGTCTATTCGGTTGCCTCCCGGCACATCGCGCCGAGGGCCCACAGCCACCTCACGAGCTCGGCGGCGGTGGCGGCGTTCGCCT
>NZ_JBBNLR010000007.1:0-94462 GCF_040092375.1 Collinsella sp. CLA-ER-H5 | reverse complement strand
CGCCGCGCGGCCGTGCCCCTCGTCGTGCAGCTCTGCCGCTCGCAGTCTCATTCCGACGTCGTACAAAGCGTTTCCAGCCATAAAAAGGCCTCCCATTTCTTGTGTCCAAGAAATGGGAGGCAGTTCAATGTGTGTTCCGGGCGGGGGCTTTCGTTAGTGTATGGCGTTGTAGGTCTTTAGGCCTCGTCGACGACCTTGAGGCCGCGGGTCTGGTCAATCTCGTTGAGGAGATTGACGCGACGCTCGTGGCGGCCACCCTCAAACTCGGCGTCGAGCCACTCGTCGACGATCATCTTGGCGAGCTCGGATCCCACGACGCGGGCGCCAAAGGCGAGCACGTTGGTGTTGTTGTGCATGCGCGAGAGCTTGGCGCTAAAGGGCTCGGAGCACACGACGGCACGAACGCCCTCGACCTTGTTGGCGGCCAGGCTGATGCCGACGCCGGTGCCGCAGATCAGGATGCCCAGGTCGACGTCGCCGTTGGCCACGGCCTTGCCCACCTTGTAGCCGGCGATGGGGTAATCAAAGCTCTCGGAGGTGTCGGTGCCAAAGTTCACGACCTCGCATCCGCGCTCCTTCAGGTGCTCGGAAATGATGTTCTTGAGCTCGACGGCGGCGTGGTCGTTACCGATACCGATCTTCATAGATGGTTCCTCTCTGGTCTGTGCGGCGCAAATGCTAAAGGTGTTTACCGCGTTCGACTGCATGATAGCGCGACTTTTGTGTATACGCTCGGGCGTTTTTTGATCAAACGCTTTAGCAGGCAACAAGACCCGCTTTTCATGAATGAATGCCGCCAGTTTGTGCTTGAGCGCCGTCCGCCGGAACCATGGTTGCGGTTTTTGATGCATTGTTATCAAATAGAAGAGCTAATTATTTTTGAGAGACCAGCCCGTTATGCAAGCAGGAGATACCTATGCCTACCGATTCCCTTCGTGATGCCGCGTTTTGCGATGTTTTGAACCGCGAGCTTGTCTGTGCGCTCGGCTGCACCGAGCCTATTGCCGTTGCCTATGCAGCGGCGTTGGCGAGCCAGACGCTCGGTTGCGAACCCGATCATATGGACGTTGCCTGCTCGGGCAACATCATCAAGAACGTTAAGAGCGTGACCGTGCCCAACTCGGGCGGTATGCACGGTATTGAAGCTGCAGCCGTGCTGGGTGCCGTGGGCGGTGACGCCAAGAGCGCGCTTGAGGTGCTCGAGAGCGTTAACGATGAAGACCGCGCTCGTGTGGCCGAGCTCCTCGCCGACGCCGGCTACTGCGATGTGTCGCTTGTCGAGGGTGTGCCCAACCTCTACATCAAGGTGGCTGCGACGGCCGGGGGCCATACCGCGGTCGTCGAGATTACCGATCACCACACTAATGTCACGTGCCATACGCTCGATGGTATTCCGGTATGCGGCAAGTCGGCGGGGGAGTGCGCCGCCTGCGCCGAGCGCGTGGTGGCCGAGCGTGCGGCAGATAACGCCGATACGCCCATGTCCGTTGATTCCATCATCGACTTTATCGAGGACGGTGACATTGAGGGCGTCCGCGCTGCCGTTGAGCGTCAGATTGAGCTGAATGGCGCAATCAGTGCCGAGGGCCTTGCGCACGCTTGGGGCGCCGAGGTGGGTCGTACGCTGCTGGGTGCTCGTGCCGATGACGTCGCCTGCCGTGCCCGTGCCCGTGCGGCCGCCGGGTCCGACGCCCGCATGAACGGTTGCGCGCTGCCGGTCGCCATTGTGTGCGGCTCGGGCAATCAAGGCATTACCTGCGCATTGCCCGTCATGGAGTATGCCGAGTACCTGCGTTGCGACCACGAGCGTCTGGTGCGCGCCGTGATGCTGTCCGATCTTATCGCCGTGCATATCAAGAGCTATATTGGTGCGCTTTCGGCGTTTTGCGGTGCTATTTGCGCCGCGTGCGGCGCCGGCGCTGCGATTACCTGGCTGTGCGGTGGCACGCGCGAGCAGATTGGCGCGACGGTCTCGAATACGCTCGGTAACGTGGGCGGCATCGTGTGCGACGGCGCCAAGGCGAGTTGTGCCGCCAAGATTTCGGCTGCCGTCGATGCGGCGATTCTGGGACATGACATGGCCATGCAGGGGCGTGGCTTCCGTGCCGGCGAGGGTTTGATCCAGGATACCGTCGAGCAGACGATTGCCAGCATGGGCTACGTGGGCCGTGTGGGCATGAAAGATACCGACGTCGAGATCCTCAACATCATGATCGGCAAAACCCAAGTGTGCTAGGACAGTTCGTCGGCTACTTGGTGTTCGTAGAAGGCTTCTACTACGGCGTTAAAGTCGCGGGCGAAGCCTTCCATGGTTCCGCGCCAGGTGACTCGGTTGGGCTTGCCCTGGCCTACATAGGCAGTCTGAATGCCGCAGGCGGGTTTAGGGAAGTCGCGTTTGGGATCGTTGCCCACCATAAGGACCTCGTGCGGTTCGAGCCCCATCACCTGAAGCTGCTCTAGATAGTAGGTGGCATCAGGCTTGCAGCGGGTGGCGTTTCCCATGTGCGTGACGAGCTCAAAGGGGGCGTCGGCCAGGTCGCCCCAACCCATGCGGCACTCGATGGCCCCCTGCGGAAAGCTGGGGTTGGTAAAGAGCGCGCAGCGCAGCCCTGCGTCCTGTACGGCCTGAAGCGCGGCGTGTGCGCCCGGCATGGCATGGGCGTTGATGAGTTCGTCATTCTTGTACGGAAGAACTTCGCGGTCGTAGTAGGTAAACGCCTCGTAGATAAGTGGGTCCGAGAGGCAAATGCCGCACCGGCGCTCAACCTCTTCTTGGTAGAACTCAAGATTGGTGCGATTGTCCGTGCCGCTGCGGCGATTGGCGTTGAGGTCGACCAGGATGGTGCCGAGGCGTGCCATCGTGCCACCGCGGCTGCGGCGCCCGATATCCGCGAGCATCGAAGAGACACCCTTAAAATAGCGAAGGATGAACGCGTTGAGGTTGATGCTAAGAAGCGTTTCGTCCATATCGAAAACGACTGCTTTGAGCACGCGGGCACCTTTCTCGAAAAATCGATCTAGAATCGTTGGCTCCGGATACTTTACCCCAAAGCCGAATGCCTGGCTGGTTATCGTCAAGTTGCGAAGACGTGTGTTCATAAGATTACGAAAAAGTCTCCACACGAGTAAAAAATCGCAGTTCACGCTTGAAATCGAACTCATTTCCCCGTAACCTATACGAACGTGATTGCATAAGCGTCACATTAGTATCTGTCGGCTCCCGAGTGTTCCTAAACGTTGTGTGCTTGTCGCACCCTTCTGTAGGTCCTAGCAATCGGGGCCCCGTAGTTCGAAAGGGGTCCACCTTTGAGTGAGATTCAGAACTCGTCCATTTTCTCTCTTGACGATGTCAACGAGGAGGAGATGAACAACCTCATCGACGGTACGATTACCGACTTTGATGAGGGCGATCTCGTTAACGGCACTGTCGTTAAGATCGAGCATGACGAGGTGCTCGTTGACATCGGATTCAAGTCCGAGGGCGTTATCCCGGTCCGCGAGCTGTCCATCCGCAAGGACGCTAACCCTGCAGACATCGTTGCACTCGGTGATCCCATCGAGGCCCTGGTTCTCCAGAAGGAGGACAAGGACGGTCGTCTGGTCCTGTCCAAGAAGCGTGCCGAGTACGAGCGTGCTTGGAACCGCATCGAGGAGAAGTTCAACTCCGGCGAGAACGTCGAGGGCGAGGTTATCGAGGTTGTCAAGGGCGGCCTGATCCTCGACATCGGCCTGCGTGGCTTCCTGCCCGCTTCCCTCGTCGACCTCCGTCGCGTCAAGGACCTCACCTCCTACATGGGCACCCGCATCGAGGCCCGCGTCATCGAGATGGACCGCAACCGCAACAACGTTGTCCTCTCCCGTCGCGTCGTGCTCGAGGAGTCCCGTAAGGCCGAGCGCTCCGAGATCCTGTCCAAGCTCAAGTCTGGCATGCGTCTCCAGGGCACCGTTTCCTCCATCGTCGACTTCGGCGCCTTCGTCGACCTCGGCGGTATCGACGGCCTCATCCACATCTCCGAGCTCTCCTGGAACCACGTCAACCATCCTTCCGAGGTTGTCAAGGTCGGCCAGGAGGTCGAGGTCGAGGTTCTCGACGTCGACCTCAACCGCGAGCGCATCTCCCTGGGTCTCAAGCAGACCACCGAGGATCCGTGGCGCGCACTGGTCAAGAAGTACCCCGTCGGCGCTATCGTCGAGGGCACTGTGACCAAGCTTGTCCCGTTCGGCGCTTTCGTCGATCTGGGCGAGGGCATCGAGGGCCTGGTGCACATCTCCGAGATGGCCAACAAGCACGTCGATCAGCCTTCTCAGGTCACCCATGTGGGCGACAAGGTTCAGGTCAAGGTCATGGAAATCGACCTCGACCGTCGTCGTATCTCCCTGTCCATGAAGTCTGCTGCTGAGACTCTGGGCGTCGAGATCGAGGTTACTCCGCTGCCTTCCGAGAAGAAGGACGAGGAGACCGATGCCGAGTAAATCGGTTTGACGATCACTTGTTTTAAGGGATCCGTCCGCAATGGACGGGTCCCTTTTTGCATTTGCTGCTGAGGTGCGTGATGCTGCCCGTGCGCAATGCTGCCCGGGTTGTCTGTTTGCTATTGGGTTGTCGGTGCATGAAAAATGCCGACATCCCGCCTCGGGGAGGAGGCGGGAACACACTGAGTAGACGGAGGGGTGCGGAGCGCGGTCGCGTCTCGACTGACGACGTTGCCCATCGACAGGACCATTGTAACGCATGGCGGTTCTTGGTTTATCGTGTCGAGCGTTTGCGTTGTGTCGTTGCCTGTGGCGGCGGTGTGCTACACTCTTGCACTGCTGAGTGGGCCAGACGGTCGCGCGATGTACTGCTTGCGGTACGCGTGAGGAAAGTCCGGGCTCCAGAGGGCGGGATGCCGGCTAACGGCCGGGCGGAGTGATCCGACGGAAAGCGCCGCAGAAAAGAAGACTCCCACCTGCGCCGCAAGGCGTAAAGGGAAAAGCTGAAACGGTGGTGTAAGAGACCACCAGCGTCGTGGCAACACGGCGGCTTGGCAAGCCCCATCCGGAGCAAGCGCGAATAGGAACGCTATGGGCCGGCCCGGTCCGCGTTCGGGTAGCGTGCGTGGAGCTGCACGGTAACGTGCAGACAAGATAAATGACCGTTCACGACAGAACCCGGCTTATCGGCCCACTCAGCTTTCTTGTTGACGCTGCGACGGCGTCAGCTGGCCGATTTGTCGCTCATTCGTCGGTCGCCGCCATAAGGCGTGCTCCCTCCTCTTTCGGGCCAAATCGACTCAGCTGACGCCGTCTCGCTGTTTTTGCCTTATCATCGGTGGCTCCGTTCTTTTTGGTGAGGTAGCCGAAGTACTCTTTGCCGTATTATTGAGGCTGTTTGTTGCTTTGCTTGTTGTTGAGGGGCTTTGTTGGACAGCTATTTTACTCTGCAATCGAATAATGAGGCTTCGGGCGAGTTTGTGGACCGCAAGAGCCGGTTTATTGCCCAGCTGGTCCATATTGAGTCCGAGGACGAGGCGAATGCCTTTATCGAGATGGTTCGCAAGCGTCATTATGACGCTCGACACAATGTTCCCGCGTGGATTTTGGTCGATGGACGCGAGCGCCAGAGCGATGATGGTGAACCGAGCCGCACGAGCGGTATGCCGACGCTCGAGGTGCTGCGCGGTGCGGGGCTCAAAAATGTTTGCTGCGTAGTAACGCGCTATTTTGGTGGCACGCTGTTGGGGCCTGGTGGTTTGGTGCGCGCCTATACCGCGGCGACGCAGGCGGCGGTGGCCGCGGCTCAGGAGGCCGGGCAGATCGTCGAGATGACG
The DNA here is from genome assembly GCF_040092375.1 of Collinsella sp. CLA-ER-H5. Taxonomy (NCBI): domain Bacteria; kingdom Bacillati; phylum Actinomycetota; class Coriobacteriia; order Coriobacteriales; family Coriobacteriaceae; genus Collinsella; species Collinsella sp. CLA-ER-H5. The sequence goes on along the minus strand of NZ_JBBNLR010000007.1, from coordinate 88,652 downwards.
AGCGTCGTGCCGGTTGATGTGCATGTGGCCTATCCACAGTATGAGCAGGTGCTTCGCTTGGCGCAGGATTCGGGTGCCAAGGTTTCGGATACCGATTACGCGGATGCTGTGACACTTCACTTGGTGTTTAAAGCGGGGGAGCAAGAGCCGTTTTGCGCTAAGATGCGCGAGCTTATGGCGGGGCGCGAGGAGATTGAGGTCAGCGCTCCCGAGTTTGCTGAGTTCTAACGACGACGGCCGGCGTGCATTTGGATGAATCCCAAGCGCGCCGGCTGTCGTTTTATGTCGCTGCCGTTTACTCGGCGAGCTGCTTTAGTACATCGCAGGCGATTTCGACGGCATCGTCGATGCAACCGGGACAGCTGCGGAGCGGACCCTTGTCCGATCCGATGCCCTTGAGCGTGCCGCAGACGGTCGTCGTGTTCTTCTCGCCAAAGCGCTTGGCAATCTCGCGCGACAGTTTGTAGGTCTGGCCCTTGGTCTTGGGGTTTTCCATGCCATCGCTCATTACAAAGCCCATGATGGCCACGGCGCCCGAGATGGCACCGCAAGTTTCGGTCATGCTGCCCATGCCGGCGCCAAAGCCCTCGGTGAGGGTAAAGGCGACCTGGGGGTCGAGCCCGACGGCGGGCGCGAGCGTGCAGGCGACGGCCTGCGCGCAGTTAAAGCCGCGGGCGTGGTATTCGGCAGCCTGAGCCTGGCAGGTGGCAGTGTTGAGCTGAGTGGTATCAATCTGCTTCATCGGTGTCTCCTTGATTGCGGTGTACCCGCCTATGGTACCCTTGCTGGCGCATTCGCTTATCGAGACCGCAGTGCATATCTCATTGTTTTTCGCCATCGAACACTTTCTTAAGATTTGGGACAAATAAACCTGATTAATTTGTCCCATAACCTATCGGCGGGATGGGTTGAGAGGGGTGCGGGGTAGCGGTATTGTGAACCGAATAAAACAAAACCCAAGTAAGGGAGTTGGATATGTGCGAGCAGACTATCGGTACCACGTGCGTTCAGGGCGGCTATCATCCGGGCGATGCGGAGCCGCGCCAGGTGCCCATCTACCAGTCCACCACGTGGAAATACGACACGTCCGAGCACATGGGCAAGCTGTTTGACCTGGAGGAGTCGGGCTACTTCTACAGCCGTCTGCAGAATCCCACGTGCGATCTGGTCGCCGCCAAGATCTGCGAGATGGAGGGCGGCACCGCTGCGATGCTCACGAGTTCGGGCATGGCCGCGAACTTCCTCGCGATCTTTAACGTGGCCGGTGCCGGTGATCACGTGGTCGCGAGCTCTGCTATCTACGGCGGTACGTATAACCTGCTCGCCCACACCATGGGCCGCATGGGCGTGACTTGCACGTTTGTCGCCCCCGACTGCACCGATGAGGAGCTGGAGGCAGCCTTTGAGCCCAATACCAAGCTCGTCTTTGGCGAGACGATTGCCAACCCCGCCCTTGCCGTGCTCGATATTGAGCGCTTTGCCAAGGCCGCGCATGACCACGGCGTGCCGCTGATGGTCGACAACACCTTCCCGACGCCCGTGATGTGCCGTCCCTTTGAGTGGGGCGCCGACATCGTCACGCACTCTACCACCAAGTACATGGATGGGCATGCGGCCTACCTGGGTGGCGTGATCGTCGACCACGGCCAGTTTGACTGGATGGCCCATGCAGACAAGTTCCCGGGTCTCACCACGCCCGACGAGAGCTATCACGGCGTGACCTATGCCGTGAAGTTCGGTCGCGAGGGTGCCTTCATTACCAAGGCAACCGCTCAGCTCATGCGCGACCTCGGCCCCATGCAGAACCCGCAGGCGGCGTTTTTCCTGAATAGCTCGCTCGAGAGCCTGCATGTGCGTATGCCGCGTCATTGTGAGAACGGCCTGGCCGTTGCTAAGTTCCTGCAGAGCCATCCCAAGGTGCGCTTTGTGAGCTATCCGGGCCTGGAGGGCGATAAGTACTATGACCTGGCTCAGAAGTACATGCCCAACGGTACCTGCGGCGTCGTGAGCTTTGGCTTTAACGGTGGTCGCGCGGCGGCCGAGACCTTTATGAAGAGCCTTAAACTCGCCCAGATCGCCACGCATGTGGCCGATGCTCGCACCTGCTGCCTGCATCCCGCTAACGCCACGCACCGTCAGATGAACGATGAGGAGCTCATCGCCTGCGGCATCTCCGCCGACATGGTGCGCCTGTCGTGCGGCCTCGAGGACACGGCCGATCTGATTGCCGACCTTGAGCAGGCGCTCGAGCAGTGCTAGGCTAGCTTCTCGTATGAAGCGACGGAGCCTCTTGGGGCTCCGGTGACATATAGTTCCGATTCCGTAGGCGGGACCCCAATCGCGACTGTTTGTAGGCGATTGGGGCCCCGTTTTTGCGTTGCGCCACTCGAAAGGATGGATATGGAGAAAACCGCAGAGCAGCTGCGCCGCGAGCACATTGCCCTTGAGGGCGAAACCCATGGCAAGAACAAATGGGCGATTCTGTTTACCGTGCTCATCATGACGTTTATGTCGTGTCTGGATTCGACCGTCGTGACCGTGGCGTTGCCCGTGATGCAAAAGGAGCTGGGCGTGGGCCTCGACCGCATCCAGCTGGTGAGCTCGGTGTACCTGCTTGCGACATGCGTGGCTATGCTGCCGTTTGGCCGCTTGGGCGACGTGCGCGGCAAGGTGGGCGTATTCCAGCTGGGCGTCATCGTTTTTACGGCCGGCTCGCTGCTGTGCGGCCTTTCGAGTTCGCTCGAAGTTCTTATTCTGGCACGCATTGTGCAGGGCGTCGGCTGCGCGGCGGCCATGGCTAACAACATGGGTATCATCACCGAGTCGTTTCCGGCGCGCGAACGAGGCCGTGCCATGGGTATTCTCGCGACCTTTGTGGCCCTCGGCATGATGTGTGGCCCCGTGCTCGGCGGCATGCTGGTGGCAAGCTTTCCCTGGGAGAGCATCTTCCTCATCAACCTGCCCATTGGCGTCATCTCGTTTATCGTGGGGCTCTACACGCTGCCGCATGTTAAGCCGGAGGCCGGCAAGCGTCCCATGTCGCTGGCGGAGGCCGCGCGTCGCTGCTTTGCAAATTCGGCCTTCACTATTAACCTTGCTTGCATGCTCATCGTGTTCGTTGGCATTGGCGCATCCGAGTTTATTCTGCCGTTCTATTTCCAGGATGCCCATGGCTTTAGCTCCGATATTTCCGGACTACTCTTTTTGGCGCTGCCGATGGTGAATGCCTTTATCGGCCCGCTTTCGGGTACGGTTTCGGACCGTGTTGGCTGCGAGGGCCCCACGGCGGTCGGCCTGGGCGTGTACGTGTGCGGTCTTTTTGCGGTAAGCACGCTCGACGAGCACTCTTCTATCCCCGTGATCGTGTGCTGCGTCGCGTTTATGTCGTGCGGTACGTCGATTTTCCAGAGCCCCAACAACTCGTTGTATATGGGCTCGGCCCCGCGCGAAGCACTCGGCTTTGCGGGCAGCTTGGGCAGTTTGGCACGCTATGCCGGCATGGCACTCGGCATTACGGCGGCGTCGCATATCCTGTATGGGCAGATGAGTGTGGCGATGGGCGAGGCCGTGACCAGTTTTGTTGCAGGCCGTCCGGATGTGTTCCTGTTTGGTTTTCGTTCGGTGTTCTATGTGTTGATGGCTGTGGCCGCTGTGGGCTTTGCGTTCGCAATGGTGCGTTTGGTGAGGATGCGCGCCCGCCATTAGCGTGTTGGGAGGCTGTCTGCCACGATTCGCGCCGTCTCAAAAAGACTCGTTTGTGGTGCGATGCGGCTTGTGGGGCGGGCGGGGGGTCGGTCCGTGGTAGACTATCGAACAACGTTTATTAATCGCGCGGTATCGTTGCCGCGAGAAGGGGTTGCGCCATGCAGGAGCTTGAGGATCGTATTCGCCATGACGGCATCGTAAAGGCCGGTAACGTCCTTAAGGTTGATGCCTTCCTCAACCACCAGTGCGACGTTGAGCTGTTCGACCACATGGGCGCCGAGTGGGCCCGTCTGTTCAAGGATGTCGAGATCAACAAGATCCTGACGATTGAGGCTTCGGGCATTGGCATGGCTTGCATCGCAGCTCAGCATTTTGGCGGCGTACCGGTGGTCTTTGCTAAGAAGGCACAGTCCATCAACCTCGATGGCGAGCAGTATGCCACGACCATCTACTCCTTTACCAAGCAGAAGGAGTACCCGGTCATCGTTGGCAAGCGCTTCCTGTCCGAGGGCGACAAGGTCCTGATTATCGACGACTTCCTGGCCAACGGCTGCGCACTCGAGGGTCTTATCAAGATCTGCGAGGCTGCGGGTGCCGAGGTTGCCGGCATTGGCATCGCGGTGGAGAAGGGCTTCCAAGGCGGTGGCGATAAGCTCCGCGAGCGCGGCTTCCGCGTTGAGAGCCTGGCCCGTATCGCCGATATGGACTGCGATACCGGCGAGATCACCTTCGCTTAAGCGCGTAACACAAGCGATTGGTATGCGATGTGACAAAGGGACTTTCCCTTTGTCACATTTTTTGTATGAGGGGAGGTGTTGATATGGATGAGAACAAGATGGGATGGCGCGAGTATGCGCGCTATGCCGAGATGTCGGTCGAGAGGTTGGCACGCGACTGCGAGGTGCAGGTGTTTCGCGCGACAGGTCCGGGCGGACAGGGCGTGAACACGACGGACTCGGCGGTGCGTATGAAGCATGGGCCCACGGGGATTGTCGTGACGGCGCGCGAGAGCCGCAGCCAGTTTCAAAATCGCGCGAGCTGCCTGCGTAAGCTGCGCGCAGAGCTTGAGCGTCGCGGGCGTCCACCGCGCCGTCGCGTCAAGACCAAGGTGCCTCAGCGCTCTCGCCAGCGCAGGCTCAACGACAAACACTTCAACGCCATTAAAAAGGCCAACCGTCGCAAACCGGGCAGCGACGAATAGCCTCCTCATAAGTTGCGGTGAAATAGGGACTGTTTTGCGGCTTTTGCTGCATAAACAGTCCCTATTTCACCGCAACTTAGGTGGGGTTAGCGGGTGGGGTGCCAGACCTCGAGGGCGCCGGCGAGGATGTCGACCTCGATGCGTGAGGCGACAACGGGCTCGCCGTCGGCCTGGATGGGGTAGTCGGGCTCCTCAAAGGTAAGCTCGGCATGGCGGCAGCGGCGCATGCGAACCGGCGGCAACTTGGTATGGTGGCCATCTTTGGCCGAAAGGAACATGGGAAGCGCGACCGCGCGCGGAACGGGGCCGCAGGCGTAGCAGACGTCGAATATACCGTCACAGGGGTCGGCGTCGGGACAGATGCGATAGCCCGAGCCATAGGTAGGACCCAGCTGAATCGCCATGATGATCGCCCTCACGCGCTCGGCAGGCGCCCCGTCAAAGCTGACTGTCATGGGGTAGTTGCGATAACGTAGGCCAAACTGCTCAAGTCCCGAGAGGGTGTAGAGCGGCGCGCCCGTCAAGCCGGTCTTTTTGCGCAGCTCGGTGGTGCCAAGGCCGATGGCGGCATCGATGCCGACCGAAAGCGTCTGGTCGTAGTACTCAACGGTAGCCTCGCCGCTGCCGCTCGCAGGGCTCCACGTGCGAATTCGCCCGATGTCCTGACGCTGCAGCTCACAGTTGAGCAGCGCGCCAAAATCCTTACCGGAGAAATCGTCGATGCCGAGCGTTTGGGCAAAATCGTTGCCAGAGCCCACGGGTAGGATGGCAAGAGCGGGGCGGGCGTCCTCCTCTTGCGTCATAAGCCCGTTGACGACCTCGTGAATCACGCCGTCACCGCCAAGGGCGATAACGGTGCGATAGCCCTGAGCCTGTGCGGCCAGCTCCTTGGCGTGTCCCATACGCTCGGTCAGCACCAGGTCAAACTGGGATGCTCGCGCGGTCATATCCAAAAAGCGTTGCAGGCGCTCGGCAACTTCGTGCGCCGCACCCGATTGGGCTGCTGGGTTGGCGATGATGAGCGTGCGGCCAAAATCAGTTGCGTGCATGGGGCGACTCCCGGCGTATGACGTGACGGTGCGGTCGCGCTCAGGTCTAATTGCCCCCGATTGTGGCTGCACGTCGAATACTTACGTCTACTCTATCAGGTCGTTGTGGCGCTCGATAGCATCCGCTACCGTACCGCCCTCATCCACAATAAGCGAACGGCGCTTGGGCGAGATGATGCGCTGGGCGGGGTATACGCCGCGGTGTCCGGCGGTTAGGTAGCTGATAAAGGCCACGATGACAAAGAACCCGGCTGCCGTGCCGTGGAACAGGTCGATGGCCATCATGCAGGTGGTGATGGGCACGTTGAGGCCGGCGCAGAACACGCCGAGCATGCCGAGAGCCGCCAGAAAACTGGGGTCGAGCCCGGTGAGGCAACCGATCCAGCCGCCGAGCGCCGCACCGATACCAAACAGGGGCGTGACCTCGCCGCCTTGGAAGCCGGCTCCAAGGGTGAGCGCTGTGACGACCAACTTGATGGCTGCGTCCGCCAGGGTGGTGTTGCCGGCAAAACCGGCGCCGGAAAGCCACGTGGAAAGGCCGGCGTAGTCCCAGGCGTCGAGGAGGGCATAGGCGGCCAAAACCACGAGTGCGCCTATGAGTGCGCGAATGAGGTAATTGGTGATAAAGCGACCGTACAGGCTCTTGACGGTTCGAACCGACCAGGCAAAGAGGCGTGCCGTCAGACCGAAGATAATGGCGCTGATAACAACGATGACAACCGTTTTGGGCGTCATAGCGGGAACGCTGGCGATGACATTCGCCTCGTACTCGGTACCCAGGGCGAGTGATGTAAAGTAGCCGGTAAACGAGGCGACCAGGCAGTAGATGCCCGCGGTGTAGTCGATCTTGCCGATAAAGCACATCTCCATGCCAAAGAAAGCTCCGGCAAGGGGCGAACCGAATACGGCGCCAAAGGCCGACGAGATGCCGGCGAGCATGAGGTCGTGATGGTCATGCTTTTTGAGGTGGGCGAGGCTCGAGATGTTGCTGGCGATGGTGCCGCCGATCTGCACCGCGGCTCCCTCGCGACCGGCCGATCCGCCCGTTAGGTGCGTGAGCGTGGAGCACACAAACGTGAGGACGGCCATGCGCATATGGATGAGGCGCGTGCCCAGAGCGGAGTCGATGACCAGGTTGTTGCCGCGCTTGGCGGCAAGACCGTGGTTTTTGTACACCCATGCGGTGGCCATGCCCACAACGGGAAGCAGCGCGTAAATCCACGCATGGTGCTCACGATAGTCGGTCGCGATATTCAGCGAGGCCAAAAACGCCCAAGCGGCAACGCCCATGGCGAGCGAGACGATGACGACGAGTGCGAGCAACTTGGCGCTCGCGAGTAGGTTGCGGGCGTTGCGGCGCGTGTCGGCAGCCAAGAGATGCTCAGAGCGGGTGAGCTGATGCCTGCCTGCCGTGATGACGTCGTTCAGGGAGAAAAAGCCGCCATCGTCGAGCGGCTGGGAATGATCCTGCGTTTCGTTTGCGCTTTCGGTTTTGTCGTTATGAGCCATACGTTCCTCTTTTAGGTTGCAACGCAAGCATTATAAAACGCGGTAAACGCGACGAGCCGGTGGGTTGGTTTCCATTCTGTTTCGCGGCCTGCAACCGACAGGTGTATTTGCGGGTACAGGCCGAGTCGCGGTCGTGCGTCGGGGGATTATACTGAGACAAGCATAAAGAATCGGCGCCCCTGTTGTGCGCCGTGGCATTAAGAGGTGCATATGGCAGAGAAACTCATTCCGCTGGAGGACGCGCAGTCGATTGTTCTGTCGCACGTTGCTCCGACCGATCTCGTCGAGATTCCCGTGTGGCAGGCCACCGGTCTTCCCTTGGCCGAGGATGCGGTGGCCGATATCGACATCTCGCCGTTTGCCAACAGCGCTATGGACGGATATGCCGTGCGCTCGGCGGACTTGGCGCGGGCATCTGGCGAGGCGCCGGTGATGCTCGACGTTATCGGACACGAGGCCGCGGGCCATGTGTTTGAGGGCGCAATCGGCGCGGGCGAGACAGTCCGCATCATGACGGGCGCGCCGGTACCCGAAGGTGCCGATGCCGTGGTGAAGTACGAGATCGTTGATGTGCTCGACGGTGACGGCAACGAGGGCTCGCGTGTGAGGTTCTCGGCGCCGGCCAAGGTGGGGGAGAATGTTCGCTCTGCCGCCGAGGAGGCCCATGCCGGCGATGTTGTGATGCACGCCGGCGAGGTTGTGGCTCCGGCGGGCGCGGGTCTGGTGGCAAGCGCCGGATACGCGAGCGTGAAGGTGCACGCTGCCCCACGTGTGGGCATCATCTCGCTGGGCACGGAGCTGGTTGCGCCGGGTGAGCTGCCGACGCACGGGCAGATTCGCGATTCCAACTCGTCGGCGTTGATGGCCGAAGCACTCGATGCCGGCGCCGAGCCCGTGTTCTACGGCATTGCGCCCGATGATGAGCAAGCGATCGCCGAGCTCGTGCATCGTGCCGTGCAGGAGTGCGACTTTGTCATTACGAGCGGTGGCGCCTCGGCGGGCGATTACGATTTCGTGACGGCGCTCGTCCGGCGCGAGGGCGAGGTACTGTTCGATCGCATCTCGATGCGTCCGGGTAAGGCCATCACGTTTGGCTTGCTCGGGGGTAAGCCCTACCTGGGGCTTTCGGGCAATCCGGCCGCGGCGTATGTGGGCTTTGAGATGCTTGCCCGTCCGGCGATTCGCAAGATGCGCGGTTTTGCCGAGGTTGCGCGTCCCGTGCAGCAGGCGACGCTCACACACGGCGTGAAAAAGCGACAGCATCGCCGCTTCTTCGATCGCGCCACGGTTTTGCGCGACTTCGAGACCGGTGAGCTGTTGGTGACCGAGGCCAAGACACAGAATTCGGCGCTGCTCGGCACGATGCAGCGGGCCAACTGTCTACTGCGTATTGACGAAGGACCGTGCGAGTTCAAGGCGGGCGATGCCGTGGACGTTGTTCGCGTCGACCTGCCCGAGGGCGCCGTGTTGTAGGAGGAATGCTATGGAGCTGAAGATTTCGATTGTGACGTGCTCGGATACGCGCGATCTTGCCCAGGACGAGGCTGGAGCCGCACTCGAGGAACTTATCGAGGCACAGGGCTGGACGGTCGCCTCACATGTGGTCGTGCGCGACGACGTCAGCGAGATCGGTGATGCCATTGTGGAAGCCGCCGATGAGTGCCACGCCAATGTCGTGCTCACCTGCGGCGGCACGGGGCTTTCGATGCGCGATGTAACGCCCGAGGCGACGCGTTCCGTCTGCGACCGCGATGTGCCGGGTATTGCAGAGGCAATCCGCGCGTATTCGATGACCAAGACGCGCCGCGCCATGCTCTCGCGTGCTATTTGCATGCAACGAGGTCATACACTTGTCGTAAACTATCCCGGTTCTACGAAGGCCGCCCGCGAAAGCTGGGAGGCCATAGCGGACCAGCTGGAGCATGCGGCTCAGATGACAGCGGGCGGCGGACATACCAACTAAGCGGTTTACCTGCGGCGGGGCGACCTTATCGGTCGCTCCGCTTTTGTTTTCCGCCGAAGCGACACCGAGGTGCACGGTAACTTGAAACTATATTCTCTGGAGAGAATAATTTCTCATAATCATTATTCGCGCAGAAGTATAAGCTGATTGCAGATTAAAGCCCGCGGTGGGGTACCCGGGCACAAGATCCGAAAGGGTTGAATATGTTCGATTTGGTTTCTCGCCGCGGATTCGTCTCACTTTCTGCTGTCGCCGCTGCCGGCCTTGGTCTTGCCGGTTGCTCGGGCAGCAAGACGTCCGAGCCGGCCGGATCCGATGCCGGTTCTGCTAAGGCATCTTCCAAGAAAGCTGTCGAGCTGCAGGTCTTTGCCGCCAACTCGCTCGAGAAGGCCCTGCCCGAGGTTCAGGAGCTCTACACCGGGCAGACCGGCACCACCTTTGCCGACACGCAGTTTAAGGCCTCCGGCGACCTCGTTGAGCAGATGCGTGCCGGTGCCGCCGTCGACGTGCTCATCACGGCCTCCAAGGGCACCATGGACGACGCCGAAGCCGCCGAGCTCGTCGATGCCGACACGCGTGAGGACATGTTCGTCAACGACCTCGTGATCATTCGCGCCGAGGGCTCCGATACTAAGGTCGAGGCCATCGCCGACGTCGCGAATCTGGACGGTAAGATTGCCATTGGCGACGCCAAGACCGTCCCCGCCGGCAAGTACGCCAACCAGGCCCTGGCCTCCGTGGGCCTCTACACCGGTACCGAGGGCGACGACGGCGAGTATGCTCCCGAGATCGCCGACAAGGTGGCCCTGGCCGACAAGGTCGGCACTGCTGCGTCTTACGTCTCTACGGGCGACTGCGTGGCTGGTTTTGTCTACAGCTCCGACATCTTCCGCTACGACGGCATCGAGGAAGCCTTTGTGTGCCCCGAGGACTCGCACAAGCCCATCGTGTACCCGGGTGCCGTTGCCGAGAGCTCCGAGCACGCCGACAAGGCCAAGGCGTTCATCGACTTCTGCCTGACCAACAAGAAGGCCCAGAAGATTTGGGCCAAGTACGGCTTTGAGCTTTCCGCGTAGTGCGGCTTGGCGCGATAATTCCATCGTTTTGTTTTTCACTTCGTCCTTGTATTCGCTTGGAGCTTTTCGTGCTTAATAGATTCCGCATGCTTGTCGCCTGTGCTTTGACCTTCGCGCTTTGCTGGGTGCCGGGATTTGCGTTTGCCGGGGACGCTGAGCACGGGGCCCAGGTTGCTGCGACCGCTCATGGGCTTTCCTATGGGATCGAAGGTTTTGAGCGGTTGGCCAAGGGGACCGCTCGTGCCATGGAGGGCCAGCCTGAGGGCTACCGGTTTCCCGTTGACGAGGACGTGGACCTTGTAGTGGCGCCTGCCGCCGATCGCGTTGTGGTGTGGATATCGCCCAAGGCGGTCGAGAAGTATGGGTTGGATCCGCAGGACAACGAGTGCGTATCGGGTCTCAAGGCCCTCGTCTGTGAGCTCGACAGCGCAAACTGCATGGGAGGTGCGCAGCTGGGGGACGTGGATCTTCCTTGGTATGTCACGGCGGAAACAACGTTTGATGCCGGCGGGTATACCTATAGCTTTGACGAGCGCGGTGCGGATGGGGACCGCTATGTGGTGATTGCATCAGCCTCGGGTGATGCCAAGGGCGGCGCGCGTTGGCTTGATAGCGCTCAAATGGTAGAGGCATCGTCTGTCGTGTTGCGGGATGAGCAGGGCCCCTTGACCTCCTTGGCCTCCTTTTTGGGCGACATCGACTATCGTCCGTTTTGGGTGTCTATCAAAACGAGCGGCCTCGCCCTGCTGATCTCCTTTGCGCTGGGCCTGTTTGCCGCATGGAAGACCATGGGTACTACGAGCCGTATCAAGGGCCTGCTCGACTCGGTCTTTACCATCCCTATGGTGCTGCCGCCCACGGTTTGCGGCTTTCTGCTCCTCATGCTGTTTGGTCGATCGACCGGGGTCGGTCGGTGGCTTATCGCGCATGGCATCTCGATCGTCTTTACGTGGCCCGCGGCGGTGATATCCGCCGTGGTGGTGTCGTTTCCCCTGGTCTACCGCACGGCGCTCGGAGCCTTCGAGAGCCTCGACACGCAGATGCTCGACGCCGCGCGAACCTTGGGATGGTCCGAACGTCGCATCTTTGCCAAGCTCATGATGCCGCTTGGCTGGCCCTCGATTGCCGCCGGCACGGTGCTCGCCTTCGCGCGTGCCATGGGCGAGTTTGGCTGCACCCTGTTCTTTGCGGGCAACTACGCCGGCATTACCCAGACCATCCCCATCGCCATCTACTTTGAGTGGATGGGCGGCAACACGTCGGTGGCGCTCTTTTGGGTCATCGTCGTAATCGTGTTCAGTTTCCTGGTCATCCTGTTCATCAATATGTACACCGCTCATTCGCAAAAGTATCGCGAGCGGGGCCTTTCCCGTGCGGAGCGCAAGCGGATCAAAGATCTTGCCGGACAGGGCGATTCGCTCGACCCGGCGGGCGGCGATGCCTTGCGTATCGATCGCGAGGCGCTGGCCGAGCTCATGCGCGATGATGCCGCTTTGCAGGGAGGTCGATAGGCCATGTCGCTCGTTCTGGATATCAAAAAGCGCTATCCCGGGTTTATGCTCGACATGCAGCTTGAGGCCGGCGAGGATCGTGTGGCGCTGCTCGGTGCCTCGGGTTGCGGCAAGAGCTGTACGCTGCGCTGCATCGCCGGCGTGGAGACGCCCGACGAGGGCAAGATCGTCGTCAACGGCGTGACCTTTTTTGACTCGGCGACGGGCATCAACCTGTCGCCCCAGGAGCGAAAATGCGCCCTGCTGTTCCAAAACTATCAGCTGTTTCCCAACATGACGGTGGCCGATAACGTATGCGCCGGTGTAAAGGATGCGGGCGACGCCGCCGCGCGCAAAAAGCTCGCCGAGCGCTATCTGGGCATTTTCGGTCTGTCCGATTTTGCCGACCGCTATCCCGCGCGACTCTCGGGCGGTCAGCAACAACGTGTGGCGCTTGCCCGCATGGTGGCGGCGCATCCGGGCATTTTTATGTTCGACGAGCCCATGAGCGCACTCGATTCCTATCTTAAGAGCGCCCTCGAACAGAACATGCTCGACCTGTTCGATGTATGCAACCGCACCGTGCTCTACGTGAGCCACGACATCGACGAAGCGTGCCGCCTGTGCGGGCGCATCTGCGTGATGCACGACGGGCATGTTGAGGAGATCGGCTCCGTCGAGGACGTGGTCCGCCGTCCGCAGACGCTGGCGGCACTGCGCCTGACGGGCTGCAAGAACACAAGCCGGGCGCGCAAGATCGGCGACGAAGAAGTTGAGGCCCTCGACTGGGGCATGACCTTTAATGTGGGTCGCGAGGTTCCCGATAATGCAGCGTACCTGGGCATTCGCGCAAGCTACTTCCATGTTGACAATCGCGCGGAGCGGGGACGCAACAGCTATGATTTGCACGTGGCCCGCGTGAGCGATTCGCGTTTTGAGCGCCTGGTGCTGCTGGACGTGCCGCGCGCTGATGCGCCCACGCGTCTGCAGTGGAAGGTCAACAAGGTGGGCGTGCCTGTCGACGAGCTGCCGCAAGCAGGCGAGACGCTGCGCATGCACTTCGATGCGAGTAGAATCCACTTGGTTTGTCGATAACGCCGGGTAATGCCGTCGGGGATATAAGCCTCGGCGGCTTTGTCTTGCCGCGCGCCGAATGAGGGATGGCAAACTCTTATCAATTAAGATAATTATTTATTAAACGACGGCACACGAGGCTGTCGTACGAATGTCAACGGTGTTCGCATGGTCGACGACCGTTGATATAGTTGACCTTAACTTGTAAAGGAGGGTGCGCACATGCCGCAGATGACATACATTCGCCGCGTTGCCGCGCGTGCCCTATATATGGCTCGGAGCCGCATATGAGCAGGTATGTTCACGGCTCCGGGAGAGACGACGCACAACTAAATAATCAGCTGCAAAGCAGGTTCCCCAAAATTCCGGGTTTAGGCGCGGTCGGGTTTTCGCCACCCACCGTGCAGCAATACCGTAGCTATTCATTTTTGATTCGAGAGGGGAACCGTCATGGCTGAAGAATTTGATTTCCATCCGATGTGGGAGAGCCTCGGCATGAATCTTGCCGACCACGACATGCTGCTGGGCGCCGTGGGCCAGATGTACGGCGATATGTTCCTGACGCAGAACAATCGCCCCAAGTCCACGTCCTACCTGGATTTTGTCGCCACCAACATCCACAGCGGCCGTATTAAGGAGATGCTCGACAAGAAGGAGGCCGGCGAGGCCACCAAGATCGTCGGTTCGTTCTGTGTGTACGTGCCCGAGGAGATCGTACTTGCCTGTGACGGCATTCCAGTTGGTCTGTGCTCGGGTGCCGACTGGGCGACCGACAAGGTCGAGGAGCATCTGCCGCGCAACACCTGCCCGCTCATCAAGAGCTTTGCCGGCTTTAAGCTGGGCGAGGTCTGCCCCTACATTGAGTCGAGTGACTTGGTGGTAGGCGAGAACACCTGCGATGGCAAGAAGAAGGCCTACGAGTTCTTTGCCACGCAAAAGAACATGTACGTCATGGATATTCCCAACGTGCACGACGAGTCGACGCTCGTGACCTGGAAGGCCGAGGTTAAAAAGCTTGCCGCCAAGATCGAGGAAGAGTGCGGCGTCACGATTACGCCTGAGCGCCTGAAGGCTGCCATCCACGCCGTCAACGAGAAGCGTCGCGCCCTGCAGCGTCTGGCTGCGACCCGCGCTGCCGATCCGGCGCCCATCAGCGGTCTCGACAGCCTGCTGACCGTTCAGGCCGCCTTTATGGATGACACGCCGCGTCTGACCGGCGCCATCAACGAAATGGCGGCTGAGTGCGAGCAGCGCGTTGAGGCCGGCGAGGGTGTGGCGCCCAAGGGCACCAAGCGCATCCTGTACACCGGTACGCCCATGGCCGTGCCCAACTGGAAGCTGTTCAACCTCATCGAGAAGGCCGGCGGCGTCGTGGTGGGCGAGGAGTCCTGCACGGGCTCGCGCTACTACAAGGACCTGGTCGACGAGTCCGGTGAGACGGTTGACGAGATGCTCGACGCCATCGCCGAGCGCTACTTTAAGATCAACTGCGCCGTCTTTACGCCCAACGACCAGCGTATGAAGGACATTGTCCAGATGGCCAAGGACCTGCATGCCGACGGCATCGTCGACGTGGCCTTGCAGTTCTGCACGCTCTACGAGATGGAGTCGTTTGCCGTGGAGAAGGCCGCCGAAGAGGCCGGCATCCCGTTTATGCACATCACGACCGACTACGCCGGCGAGGATGCAGGCCAACTGCAAACCAGGATTGAGGCTTTCTTGGAAACCATTTAGGGCTATCCGGTCCAGCGGCTTCCCCAAGCACCCGATCTTGCCGTTCAAACCATCGCTTGCATACCAAAGTACGCGGCGCTCCTCTTTCACGGCAACCTCGGGCACCTGGGAAAGCCGTTTCCTTGGTTGGTTAAAAGGTTTGTTAAGGAGTTATATGTCGGAAAATATTGAGCAGCCGTTGCCGTCCACGTTTGAGGAGTTCAACGAGCAACGCAAGGCGGCGTTTATTCGCGTCAAGGATTATAAGCAGGCGGGTAATCGCCTGGTCGGTTTTCTGTGCAGCTACACGCCGCTCGAGATTATCGATGCCGCGGGGGCTGCGAGCGTGGCGCTGTGCGGCACGTCCGACGAGGTGATTCCCGAGGCCGAGAAGGTGCTGCCGGCAAACCTGTGCCCGCTCATCAAGTCTACGTATGGTTTTGCCTATTCGCAAAAGTGCCCGTTTACGTACTTTAGCGACATGATCATCGGTGAGACCACCTGCGACGGCAAGAAGAAGATGTACGAGCTGCTCAACGAGCTCAAGCGCACGCACATTCTGCATCTTCCGCAGGGCCGCGATCGAGCCTACGAGCGCGAGGGCTGGTACGAGGAGTGCCGTCTGCTCAAGGAGGAGCTCGAGAACTTCTACGGCATCGCGATTACCGACGATGATCTGCGCGCTGCCGTCCGTCGCCGCAACCGCTTGCGTGCGGCCCAGCTCGAGATGTTTGCGCTGCAGGCCAACCAGCCGGCGGCCATGAGCGGCGTCGACCTGATGAGCACCATGTTTGCCGGTACGTTTAGCTTTGATATCGAGGCCTATACGCAGCAGCTGGAGCAAAAGGTTGTCAAGCTGCGCGAGGCCTACGACGCGAGCGAGCGCCCGGTTGCGGCGGATGCCAAGCGCATTCTGATCACCGGCTGCCCGGTGGGCGGCGTGATCAACAAGATCGGTCGCACCATCGAGTCCAACGGTGGTGTGGTCGTGTGCATGGACGACTGCTCGGGCGAGCGCACGGCGGCCATGATGATCGACCCGGAGGCTCCCGACATCCTTCGCGCCATCGCCGACCGTTACCTGGATATCAACTGCTCGGTCATGACGCCCAACGACGGTCGTATGGAAAACACGCTGACCATGTGCGAGAAGTATCACGTCGATGGCGTAGTGGAGAGCGTGCTCCAGGCGTGCCACACCTTTAACGTGGAGAGTGCGCGCATGCAGGAGGCTGTCGAGGGTGCGGGCATTCCGTACATGAAGATCGAGACCGACTACAGCAACGGCGACATGGGACAGATCGAGACCCGCATCGCCGCCTTCATCGAAACCCTCTAGCTTCCTCAGGCACCGGATCTTGCTCCTCAAACCGTCGCTTGCGTACCCAATGTACGCTGCGCTCCTCTTTCGGGGCAATCTCCGGCACCTGAGAAACCTAGAGCTAAGGCGCCTGAACGCGCCGCTACCTTTGATGTTTAGATTGGGAGAGAGCCATGATAGGGATCGGGATCGATATCGGGTCTACGGCGGCTAAGGCTGCTGTGGTCGATGGAGGGGGTTCGGTGGCGTGGACGTGCGTGCAGCCAACCGGGTTCTCCTCGGTCGATGCTTCCGAGCGGCTGCGCGAGGCACTGGCAGCGGCGGGTTATGACGTGGCTGCCGACGACGTGCGCGTGGTCGCGACTGGCTACGGCCGTGTTGCCGTGCTCTATGCGCACAAGGTCGTGACCGAGATCACCTGTCACGGCACCGGTGCCGTGCGCCTGTTTGGCGATCACGGCACGGTGATTGACGTAGGCGGCCAGGACACCAAGGTCATTCAGCTTAAAAGTGGCCGCGTGGCCAAGTTCGCCATGAACGACAAGTGCGCCGCCGGCACGGGGCGCTTTTTGGAGATCATGGCCGACCGCCTAGGTATTTCCCAGCAACAGATGGCCGACCTGGCGCGTTCCGGCGAACCCACCAAGATCAGCAGCATGTGCACCGTGTTTGCCGAAAGCGAGGTCATCAGTCTGATCGGTCGCGGTGAGCCGCGCGAGAACATTGCGCGTGGCGTGATCGAGAGCGTGGTCTCGCGCGTGGCGACCATGGCCGGGCAGGCCGCGGGCGCCCCGTACTACCTGACCGGTGGCCTGTGCGAGAACGCCTTCGTGGTGGAGCGGTTGGGCGAGCTACTGAGGTCGCCGGTGACCACCTCGCCCCAGGCTCGCTTTGCCGGAGCGATCGGTGCGGCGATTCGCGCGCAGGCGCTCAATTAATGCATCCGCCGCAGGCTCGCATTCATGCGTATACTGGGAGAAAATGATTGACCGATGAGAGGAGGTATCGATGGCTGACGATCAGATTAAGCTCACGTCTATGACTGCCGCGAGCGGTTGAGCCGCTAAGTTGGCTCCTGGAGCCCTCGCCCAGGTCCTGGGCGACTTGCCAAATGTGCCCAACGACAATCTGCTCGTGGGGTTCGATACCTCCGACGATGCGAGTGTCTTCCGTGTTGGCGATAACTTAGGCCTCGTTCAGTCCATCGACTTCTTCCCGCCGATGGTCGACGACCCGTATCTGTTTGGCCAGATCGCTGCGGCCAACTCGCTGTCGGACATCTACGCCATGGGCGGGCGGCCGAGCCATGCCATGAACTTGCTGTGCATTCCGAGCTGCCTGGGCATCGAGGTCGCCGGCCAGATTCTGGCGGGCGGCGCCGACAAGTGCGTCGAGGCGGGTTGCTCCATCGCGGGCGGCCATACCATCAACGACGACGAGCCCAAGTACGGCCTGTCCGTGAGCGGCTTTGTCGCGCTCGGCCGCATGCTCGCCAACAGCGGTGCATGCGTGGGCGATGTCCTGCTGCTGACCAAGGCGGTTGGCTCGGGCATCATCACCACAGCCATCAAGGGCGAGCTCATCGAGCAGGACGAGGCCGCAGCCATGTTTGACTCGATGTGCACCCTTAACGAGGCGCCGATTCGTCTGGCCGAGGGACTTGAGCTTCACGGCTGCACCGATGTCACGGGCTTTGGCCTGATCGGGCACGCGTGCGAGATGGCCGAGGGCTCGGGCGTGCAGGTTGAGCTTGCGTCGGGAGCGGTACCGCTCTTTGACCAGGTGCTCGACATGGCGCGTCTGGGCATTATCCCCGCGGGCTCCTACCGCAACCAGGACTTCTTTGGCCCGCGTGTGGCTGCCGACGAGGACCTGGAGCCGGGTATGTTGGATGCGCTGTACGATCCGCAGACCTCGGGCGGCTTGCTCATCGCGGCGCCTGCTGCCGATGTGGATGAGCTTGCGCGCCGTCTGCATGCCGAAGGACGTATTGCCGCCGTCGTCGGTCGCGTGTGCGAGCCGGTGCCAGGCGGTCCTGCCGTCCACGTTGTTCGCTAGCCCGCACGTTTATGTAACTGTTTACCGTTCTCTAGAACGGTTCTTTCGAAAGGAAAAGCTATGTCTACCAAGATTGAAGTCAATGCCATGGGCGATGCCTGCCCGCTGCCCGTCGTTAAGACGCTCAAAGCCCTGAAGCAGCTCGATGGAGAGGGCGCCGTCGTGACCTCGGTCGACAACGAGACCGCCGTCAAGAACATCTCCAAGATGGCGCAGGAGAAGGGCTGCACGGCCTCGGTCGAGAAGGTTTCTGACGCCGAGTGGCACGTGACCGTGGCGACCTCTGGCGCCGTTGCCGTGGCTGATCCCGAGCAGGATGACGCTGCCTTTTGTGATGCCAGCGCCGGCAAGGGCAAGCTCGTCATTTCCGTCTACACCGACTGTATGGGCCGCGGCGACGACGAGCTGGGCCACAAGCTCATGAAGGCCTTCATCTTTGCCGTGACGCAGCAGGAGGAGCTGCCCGCGACCATGTTGTTCTACAACGGCGGCGCCAAGCTCACCGTCGAGGGCTCGCCGGTGCTCGACGACCTGAAGGGACTGGCCGAGCAGGGCGTCGAGATTCTCACCTGCGGTACCTGCCTCGATCACTATGGCATTAAAGACCAGCTTGCGGTGGGCGAGGTCACCAACATGTACGTGATCGTGGAGAAGATGGAGCAGGCCGTGCGCGTCGTGCGCCCGTAGCGTTTGGGCGGGATTGCCATGAGAGAAAAGCGCCCGGCGCTTGTCATCACGTTTCCTACCACGGCGGCCGCCATGGGGTGCGAGACCCTATGCGTCGAGCGCGGCCTTCCCGGGCGTACGATTCCCGTGCCCGGGGAGGTCGCTGCCGGCTGCGGCTTGGCGTGGAAGGCGCTGCCTTCGGATGAGGACCTGCTGCGCGGCGAGCTTGCCGCGGCGGGCGTCCCCACCGAGGGCTTTACGGTAATCGACATGTGGGAGGTCGTGCGATGATCTACCTGGATAACGCGGCGACGACCATGCATAAGCCGCAGACGGTGATCGATGCCGTGACGCAGGCGATGTGTTCGCTCGGCAATGCCGGGCGCGGGGCCACGTCGGGTGCCCTCGATGCCGCTCGTACGATTCATGCTTGCCGTGCCAAGCTTGCGCGCTTGCTGGGCTGCCCGAGGGCGGACCATGTTTGTTTTACGCCCAATTCTACGGCGGCGCTCAACACGGCGATTAACGGCGTGGTGCGTCCCGGCGACCGCGTGGTCATAACGGTGCTCGAGCACAACTCCGTGCTGCGTCCGCTCAACCGCCTGGCGGTAGAGCGGGGCGTGACCGTTGAGCATGCGGGCTGCGACGCGAACGGCGCGCTCGACTACGACGAGCTCGAGCGGCTGGTGACGCCTGGCACGCGTGCCGTGGTGGTGACGCACGCCTCCAATGTGACCGGCAACTCCGTTGATGTTGCACGTGTGGCGGCTGTGGCTCATGCGGCCGGTGCACTCGTGATCGTCGATGCCTCGCAGTCTGCCGGCACGGCGCATATCGATATGCAGGCCATGGGGCTCGACGTCGTGTGCTTTACCGGCCACAAGGGGCTCATGGGACCCCAAGGCACCGGCGGTCTGGCCGTGGCAGAGGGCATTGACGTGTCTCCGTGGGCCATGGGCGGCACGGGCGTGCACAGCTTCGACCCGCTGCAGCCGCTTGAGTGGCCCACGCGCCTTGAGGCCGGTACGCTCAACGGCCATGGCATCGCGGGCCTTTCCGCTGGTCTCGACTTTATCGAGGCCCAGGGTGGGGTCGAGGCGATTGCTTCCCACGAGCGTGCGCTCGCTGATCGCTTCCTTACCGGTGTGCGCGAGATTCCGGGGATTAAGCTCTACGGTGCGTTTGACCAACCCGCGCGCTCGGCGATCGTGTCGCTCAACGTGGGCGATATCGACTCTGCCGAGATCTCGGACGCGCTCATGCAAGGGTGGGGGATTGCGACGCGCCCCGGCGCCCATTGCGCCCCGCTCATGCACCGTGCGCTGGGGACCGAGCGCCAGGGCGTCGTCCGTTTCTCGTTTGGGTATTTCAACACGACCGAAGAAGTCGACACGGCTATCGATGCTCTGTGCGATTTAGCCTGCTAAAGCTGCTAGACCGTTTATACTTGCGGGATGGGTGTTTTTGCCCGTCCCGTTTTTGTTTCGACCCGAAAGGTGTGCATATGGCCTCATCCGCTCCGCGCGGTTTGCGCTCCGACCATGTTGTTACCGTCGGCATTGCGCTGTTCTCGATGCTCTTTGGCGCCGGCAACCTCATTATTCCGCCGCTGCTGGCGCTGCAGGCTGGTTCTGCCACGCCGGTCGCCATGCTCGGCTTTCTGATTGCCGCCATCGGCCTGCCCGTCATGGGTTTTATCGCCGTGGCACTTGCCGGAACGGCGCGCGAGCTTGCCGGCCGCGTGCATCCTAAGTTTGGCGAATTCTTCGTTGCGGCGGTCTATCTGGCCATCGGTCCGTGCCTGGCCATTCCGCGCACAAGCTCTACGGCGTTCGAAATGCTGGTGCCGCTGCTACCCGAGGGCGTTTCGCTCGGCACGGCACGTCTGGTGTTTGCCATCGGGTTCTTCGTCGTCGCGTTTGTGCTCACGCTGCGCCCGGGTGTCATCACGCGCGTGCTCGGCCGCATTACGGGCCCTGCGCTCATTGCGCTTATCGTGCTCGTTGTCGGCGCCGCCGTGATCTCGCCGCTAGGACCGGCTGCTGTCCCGCAAGCTCCCTATGATGCCGGTGCTGCCGTGCAGGGCTTTTTGACCGGCTACCAGACCATGGACCTGCTCGCGTCGCTCGCCTTTGGCATTATCATCGCCGAGACCATCCACGAGCTGGGCGTTACCGATGACAAGCGCGTGGCCTTCGAGATTTCGCGCTCCGGTGTGATCGCCGGCGTGCTCATGGCCATTATCTATTGCGGCTTGGCACTTGCCGGTATGCAGCTCGGCACCGTGATGCCCGACGCCACCAACGGCGCTGCAATCCTTGCCCGCTCTGCCTCCATGCACTTTGGCCTTGCCGGCACGATCGTGGTCTTCGCCATCTTCTTCCTCGCCTGCATGAACGTGTGCATCGGCCTCATCAGCTGCTGCTCGCGCTACTTCTGCGAGACGTATGTGGTTGAAGGGGGAGCGGAGGCTTCCGAGGAGGCCATGCGCCGCCCCTTCGCGATCCTCGCCTTTGTATTCGCGGCGTTTTCGTGCGTGCTCTCCAACGTGGGCCTCGATGTGATCCTTATGTTCTCGGTACCCATGCTCAACGCTTTGTATCCCGTCGCCATTGTGCTGGTGCTTATGGGCCTGGTGCACGGCTTTTGCGACGCTCATCCACAGGTGTGGGTGTGGGTCGGCGGCGTGGTTGCTGTGCAGAGTGTGATCACCTCGGTCCGCGATGCGTTCTTTGCGGGCGCGTGGCTGCCGTTCGATGCACTGCCGCTTGCGGACATTGGAGCCGCGTGGGCGCCGGTTGCCGTGGTTGCCTTTGTGATCGGTCTGCTCCATAGTCGTTTTGTCGCACATTCGAGGAGCTAAGGCATCAATGCTTGCACAGGCGGGGAGTCTCCCCTATAATTTCCTTCGCTTTGGGACACGCAAGGTTTAGACCTTAGCTGCTCAACACCTTCGGGACGTGGCGCAGTTTGGTAGCGCGCCTGCTTTGGGAGCAGGATGTCGCAGGTTCAAATCCTGTCGTCCCGACCATATCTTGCGGGCGTAGTTCAATGGTAGAACCCCAGCCTTCCAAGCTGATGACGCGGGTTCGATTCCCGTCGCCCGCTCCATAAGATAGATGAATGGCTCTGATTCCTTTTGGGACCAGAGCCATTTTCATATACATGCCGGGACCCCACATCCCCTTCTAAGTTGCGGTGAAATACGGACTGTTTTTCGGCTTTTATGGCCCATGTAGTCCGTATTTCACCGCAACTATTTGTAAGGTTGGATTTTGATGCCGTTGGGAGGGTCGTAGCGACCGTCTACCGAGAGTGGAAATATTTTTTGAAGCTCTGACCTGCGGCGTCAAGCTTTTGGTCAGCTTTTGGCAAGGCCTGCGGACGGAAGCATGCGATAGCGTAATGGTATTCTCTCCGCCGTGATGGTTATGGGGTTGGCCATGCTCGATAAAGGCAAACATTTTCCGCAGTCATATGCAAGGATGCTATTCTCGGCCGTTGGAATTCATCAAGATGGACAGCTGCTTATAACAATTGATCCTTGGGATGAACGCCGTGCGCGTGAGCTTATGCAGGAAGAGCTCATGCTTCGTCTTTACAACCACGTGTATGCGGATCCGGTCTATTGGAATAATCTTGGGGTTGAAGATCGCATCTTTCAGCTGGCATCCGCTATTGCGGTCGTTGAACCGGATGCTGTGTTTTGCGGATCGACAGCAGCGCTGCTCTACGGCATCGGCTCGGCGTATACGCTTCTGGATAAAGTGCAAGTACTGCTGCCACGGTCTACAAGGCGTGATACGTATGAGTTCGTTGAATACAAACGCTGGCGGGCGGGCGAAGTGTGGCGGCTAGGTCTGTTTACACTGACGGATCCATGTCGAACGGTTGTTGATATCGCCCGAACGAGCGCCTTTCGCTATGCGCTGGGCTATGTCGATGGCTTGGCCCGTGAGTACGATGTCGAACGCGAAGAGCTGCGAGCATATGCGCAGGCAAATTGCCGAGGGTTGCATGGCATCGCGCGTGCTTTTGACGTTTTTGAGTATATGGACGGCAGGTCAGACAATGGCGGCGAGTCTGAGGCGAGAGCAGCGATGATTCTCGCTGGGGTTGTCGCGCCCGAGCTTCAAGTTGAGATAACGCGACCGGGAAACGCTGGCTATTATCTAGCAGATTATGGCTGGCAGATGTCAGACGGCTCATGGACGCTGGCAGAGCTGCATGGGCTAGGCAAGTTTGAAGACGAGGCTCAAAATGATCCCGAGCAGGCGGCGGCAAAAACGTATCGAGCGGCCCTCATGCGCGACGCGAACCTTCGCGCCATGGGCCACAACATCATTCATTTCAAACTCTCGGACACCTACGACGTAGAATCGTTCGGTGCCATGATGCGCGGTTACGGCATTCCGACAACAAAACCCTACGCCGAATCCCGATAGCGAAATCGTTCGCGGTCCACCTTCAATAAGTTGCGGTGAAATGCGGACTGTTGAGGCCTTTAAAGGCATAAATCAGTCTGTATTTCACCGCAACTTAGGTGGGGATGGGTTTATCTGCGGGGGCGGTGGCGGAGTTTGTCGATGGTGGAGTCGGTGCTTCGGCTGCGGGCTTCGGCGGCGCGGTCGCGAGCGTCGGCCGCGGTTTGGCGCTTGCGGCGGTAATCGATCATGCCTTGGATGATGGGCTTGCCAAAGCTCACGACATCATCGTTGTAGATGGCGGTTCGGGCTGCGAGGAGGCAGTCGGTAAAGTCCATATGGGTCTTGCCAAAGAGTTTGACGGCAAGGGCGACAACGGTGGGCTCGTCGACCATGACGTCATCGAGCAGCCTTTTCATGGCCGCAGTAATCTCAACGCGGGGAACCTTATAGACGTCGCGCAGCGTGACCACGACGCGCGTGATGATTTCGGGGTAGACGCGAGCGGTGCGCGTGGCGATGACCTTGGCGGCGCGCGGTGACAGAACCTCGTCGTCGTCAAGCAGGTAGCGCAGGATGACGGTCTCGTCGATGATGGTGCTACTCATGGATATCTACTTCCTCGGGACCCAAAATCGAATCGTCGCTTTCTGTGGCAAGGTACTCAATCCAGGCATTGCGCTCTTCGGAGCGGCGATTGGGGTCCCCATATGCTTTGAGCGATCCATAGGCGGCCGTGCCGTCCTTGGAACGCACGGCGACCGGCTGAAAGGGGAGCTTGCGCATCAAAATGCTCTGCGCGACAAATAGACGGACAGCCTCGGCGAGCGATGTGCCCATGGCGTCGTAGAGATGCTCGGCATGCTGCTTGTCTTCCTCGCGAATGCGCACCTGCAGGATGGCTCTTTTTTGAGTCGATGACATCACTGGCCCCCTTAATGAGCGTGCAATATAGT
This sequence comes from Collinsella sp. CLA-ER-H5, assembly GCF_040092375.1. Taxonomy (NCBI): domain Bacteria; kingdom Bacillati; phylum Actinomycetota; class Coriobacteriia; order Coriobacteriales; family Coriobacteriaceae; genus Collinsella; species Collinsella sp. CLA-ER-H5. The sequence continues at coordinate 64,447 of NZ_JBBNLR010000007.1, read as the reverse complement.
CGGTCAAATGCGGCATGTGCCGATACTTGAGCATCTTATAACGATTACTTTATTTCACTCAAGTTGATAACCATAAACACGAATACAAGCGTAGTACATCCAAAACGAGAGCGCGTAAAAATCTCTGAGGCGTACGCATGTAATACACTCACCTTTATAGCTATCCGAGAATAGTTCCAACCTGCCAAAACCCCTGCAATACACCCGTATTGCAGGGCCTATGCTCAAGTTTGCCACCTGCAACTGCGTATATTTAACCTGTATATCGTTGGAGGAATTCTATCGAAGTGCCTGTTTCGCCGCATGCACTCGATACGCCGATGCCGGGCCACGGGCGGTCCGGGGCAACGTCGACAGGGTCTCTCTGGCATGGGATTCAGGAGGGAGTGAACAACATGGGCAATAAACGAGTCGTAGCCGATTCCTCACGCTGCATTGGGTGCCAAACCTGTATGGCGGCGTGCATCGAGGCACACGATATTCCCGGCAACATCGCCGCGCCGCGCTTGCGCGTGACGCGTACGTACGAGATCTCCGCACCGGTGGCTTGCCATCACTGCGAGGATGCCCCGTGCGCCAAGGCCTGCCCCACGGGCGCCTTGTTCTTTGATCCAAAGAACCATCGCATCGGTGTTAACGAGGACAACTGCATCGGCTGCAAGAGCTGCGTCATGGCCTGCCCCTTTGGCGCCGTGAGCGTGGCGACCACGCAGGTCCCCGTCTTGATGGGCGACGTGCGCGTGGGTTCGCAGACTAAGAGCTTCGTGCTCAAGTGCGACCTGTGCGTGGACCGTCCCGGCGGTCCGGCGTGTGCCGAGGCGTGTCCGACCAAGGGCCTCACCCTGGTGGACGAGGAGCGTCTGGCAGAACTGACCGCCGAGCGTGCCCGCGCCACCATCGAAAACGAGGCGTAGGCGGGTGGCCATACAGGCCCAACGATTGTCAAATACGTACCGATTAATCGGTAGCAGAGAAAGGAAGGAGGGTGTCATGGAGAAGCATAAAGTGATCTGCCCGTATTGCGGCGCCGGTTGCCAGTTTAACCTCCTGGTCCAAAACGGCCAGGTCGTGGGTACCGAACCGCTTAACGGCATCACCAACCAGGGCGAGCTGTGCCTTAAGGGCATGAGCGGCTACGACTTCATCAACGACACCAAGATCTTGACTCCTCGCGTACTGCACCCGATGATCCGCCGCACCAAGGGCGCGGATCTTGAGCGCGTAAGCTGGGACGAGGCACTGGATTTCACCGCATCTAAGATGCAGGCCATAATTGACGAATATGGTCCTAACGCTGTCATGACCACCGGCTCTTCGCGAGGCGGCGGCAATGAGGCGAACTACGTCATGCAGAAGTTTACGCGTGCGTGCATCGGCACCCACAGCGTAGACAACTGCGCCCGTACTTGACACGGCCCTACTGTCCTCGGTCTGATGGACACGGTTGGTTCAGGTTGCATGTCATGCTCCATCCCCGGTATGGAGGATGCGGGCTGCATTTTCCTCTTCGGCTATAACCCTGCCGATTCGCACCCCATCGTCGCAAGGCGTATCGTGCGAGCCAAAGAAAAGGGTTGCAAGATCATTGTCGCCGACCCGCGCCATATCGAAACCGCGCGTATCGCCGATCTCTACCTTCCGATCAAGAACGGTTGCAATGTTGCGTTCCTCAACGCCTTTGCCAACTGTCTGGTCAACGATGGCCTCTACGACAAGGAATTCGTCGCCGAGCACACGAACGGCTTTGACGAGTGGTGGGAGACCATCAAGAACTACACTCCCGAATCCGTACAGGACATCACGGGTGTCGATCCCGCGCTGATCCACCAAGCTGCCGAGATGTACGCCACGGCGAAGCCTTCTGCCATCATTGGCTGGGGCATGGGCGTATGCCAGCAGAAGCAGAACCTGAAGACGGTGCACACCATCGCCTCCATCGCCTGCGTTGCCGGCCAGATCGGCAAACCCAACTCCGGCCTCGCGCCCGTGCGCGGCCAGAACAACGTCCAGGGCTCCTGCGATATGGGCATGCTGCCCAACCTGTACCCTGGCTACCAGAAAGTCACCGACCCCGCCGCTCGCGCCAAGTTTGCCAAGGCTTGGGGCGTGCCCGAGGAAAAGCTCCCGCTCGAGGAGGGCTACAAGCTCACCGACCTGGGCCACCTGGTCGACGAGGGCAAGGTGCACTGCTTCTACAACTACGGCGAGGACCCGGTGCAGACCGAGCCCGATTCGGCCGGTATGCGCAAGACGCTTTCCGAGCTGGATCTGTTCATTTGCCAGGACATCTTTATGACGCAGACGACCATGCTCGCCGACGTCATCCTGCCTGCCACCTCTTGGGGCGAGCACGAGGGTGTCTTTACCGCGTCCGACCGTAGCTTCCAGCACTTTGACGCGGCCGTTCCGCCCAAGGGCGAGTGCCGTCACGACTGGGAGATCTTCGCGGACCTGTCCACGCGCATGGGCTATCCCATGCACTACGACAACACCGAGCAGATCTGGAACGAGTGCATTAGCCTGTGCCCCAACTTTGTGGGCGCGACCTACGAGAAGATGGCTCCCGAGGGCGGTTACGCCCAGTGGCCGGTCAAGAGCACCGATGTGAACGACCACGGCACGGCCGACATGTTCGCTGGTGGCAAGTTCACCACCAAGGACGGCCGCGCCAACCTGATGGCGCACGACTGGGAGGCGCCCTCCGAGCTTCCCGACGATGAGTACCCGCTCATCCTGTGCACCGTCCGCGAGGTCGGCCACTACAGCTGCCGCTCGATGACCGGCAACTGCAAGACGCTGGCGCTGCTTGCCGACGAGCCCGGCTTTGTCCGCATGAATCCCGCGGACGCCCAGGCGCGCGGCATCAAGAACGGCGACATCGTCTCGATTCACAGCCGCCGCGGCCAGGTATACAGCCGCGCCGACGTGAGCGACCGTATCAACAAGGGCACGGTCTATATGACCTACCAGTGGTGGATCGGCAAGTGCAACGAGCTGACCATGCACAAGGTCGACCCGGTCTCGCACACGCCCGAGGACAAGTTCTCCGCCTGCCAGGTCGATCCAATCGCCGACCAGGTCTGGGCCGAGGACGAAGTCGAGCGTCAGTACACCGAGCTCAAGCAGGCTCTGGTGGACGCCGCCGCTCCCCAGGATGTTGAGCCCGGCGCCGCCAAGTTCGACGACGAGACGCACGTGAATCAAATCGTGTAGTCCCGTTCTCGTTGGCTTTTTGGGCCGGGCGTCCCGTACGTTCGGGAGCCCGGCCCGTTATTTTGAAAGGAAGTGGGGATGAACCGCTTCATCGACATCAACCCGGAGAGGTGCATCGGCTGCGGAACATGCCAGTCCGCCTGTGCCGACGCCCACCGGATGCAGGGTCTTCAGGATACGCCGCGCCTGGCGCTCGTGAAGACCGGCGGTATTTCGGCCGCCCTTGCCTGCCACCATTGCGAGGGTGCCCCCTGCGCCGAGGTTTGCCCGGTGAATGCCATCGAGCACGATGGCGATCGCATCCACGTCAAGGAGCAGGAGTGCATCGGGTGCAGGCTGTGCGCCATCGCGTGCCCCTTCGGAGCCATCCATCCCGATGGCACGTCTATCGCCGGTGTCGCAGGCATGTGCGACCCGACGCCTTCGTATCCTAAGTCCCTGAGCAGCCTGCTTACGTGGGCTCCCGGCCAGTACACCTGCGCTGTCAAGTGCGATCTGTGCGCCTTCGATCCGGACGGCCCGCATTGTGTGGCGGCGTGCCCCACCAAGGCGCTGACCGTCATGGGCGGCGCGGCCGATCGCGAGCTCGACGAGGCCAAGCGCCTGCGCTCGATCGAAAACGGCCCGACTGTCGACGTTACCGCCGTGGCCCAGGGCCTGTCCGAGAAAGCAGAAGGGAGCGTAAACAATGGATAGCATGACGCTGTTTATCGCATCGCTTGCCGTCTCGTGCATCGGTGCGCTCGCCTCGGTTCTGCTGATCAAGGCCGATAATGCCGCCAAGACCGCCGGCTGCCTTATCGGCGCCGTCGCCGCGGTGCTTTCGTTTGTGGCCGGTATCCAGGCCGTGCTGGGCGATGTCACGTCGGTCGACACCATCGTGTTCTTCCCGTTTGCCCATTTCCAGCTGCTGCTCAATCAGCTGTCCGGCCTGTTCGTGGCGCTCATCTCGGTGCTCGCGTTTGCCGGTTCGATCTACGGTCTCAACTACTTTGATGAGTACCCGGGCAAAAAGGGCCGCGCCGGCTTCTTCTTTAACACCTTCGTGGCATCCATGATGCTCGTCATCACCGCCGACAACGTGTTTTGGTTCCTGGTCGCCTTTGAGCTCATGTCGCTGACCTCGTACTTCCTGGTCGTGATTGAGGAGAACGAGAACTCCATCCATGGCGGTTGGCTCTACTTTGTGATCGCGCACGTGGGCTTTGTGCTCATCATGGCGAGCTTCCTCACCATGACCAACTTTGCCGGCGGCTCGTTTGCCTTTGCGGATTTCCGCGCCACGCAGTTTAGCCCCGCGGTCGCATCCGTGTGCTTCGTGCTCGCCTTCTTTGGCTTTGGTGCCAAGGCCGGTATCATCCCGCTGCACGGCTGGCTGCCCAAGGCGCATCCCGAGGCGCCGTCCAACGTGTCGGCCCTTATGTCCGGCGGCATGATCAAGATCGGTATCTTCGGCATCCTCAAGGTTGGTCTCGACCTGCTCTCCGCCTCGGGCGTTCAGGTCTGGTGGGGCCTTATGGTTATGGTCTTCGGTGCGATCTCGTCGGTCCTCGGCGTGGCCTTCGCCCTGCAGGAGCATGACATCAAGCGCCTGCTGGCCTATCACTCCGTCGAGAACATCGGCATCATTCTGCTCGGCGTCGGCGCCTCCATGGCCGCATTGGCGCTCAACTCGGTCGGCATCGCCGTCCTGGCTCTGATGGCCGCCCTCTACCACACGTTTAACCACGCGATGTTTAAGGGCGAGCTGTTCTTGGGCGCCGGTGCGCTGCTGTACTCCACGGGTACGCGTAATATGGAGAAGATGGGCGGCCTGTTCCGTCGTATGCCGGCAACGGCCATCTGCTTCCTCGTTGGCGCACTTGCCATCTCGGCCATCCCGCCCTTCAACGGCTTTGTGTCCGAGTGGTTTACCTACCAGTCGCTCTTTAACGCCGCCATGCAGGGCGACAAGGCCGTCATGATCGTGGCCGTGTTCGCTGCCGTCGCGCTTGCCATTACCGGCGCTCTTGCCGTCACGTGCTTCGTCAAGGCCTATGGCGTCTCCTTTGCCTCCGCGCCCCGCTCCGAGGCCGCGGCCAATGCCAAGGAGGTTCCCGCCCCTATGGTGTTTGCGCAGGGGCTGCTCGCGGCCATCTGCGTCGTGCTGGGCATTGGCGCTCCCGTGATCGCGCCCGTGCTGGTCGATGTCGCCGCGTCCGTGCTGCATCCGTACGGTGGCGTGTTTGCCGCCGAGGGCATGGAGCTCATGAACCAGTACTCCGGCGCTGCCACCTCCACGCCCGCGATCGCCATTGCGCTCGTGGTGCTCATCGGCCTTGCCTGCGGCTATCGCAAGCTCAAGACCGTCGGCAAGGTGCAGAAGTCCCAGCCGTGGGCATGCGGCTATGCTCCCAACGAGCATATGCCCGTCGTGGCCACGACCTTTGCCTCCGAGGTGTCCTGGTTTATGCAGCCGCTCTACACGCTGCGCGACCGCTGCACGGCCGTCTGCTGGTCCATCGCGCACTTCTTCCAGAAGCTCACCGGTGTGGCCGAGGCTGTGGAGCCCGTACCCGACAAGGTTCTCGTCGATGCCCCGCATAAGGGTGTCGAGAAGCTCGCCGACCTCGCGACTAAGCTCGAGGGCGGCAACTACAGCATCTATATCTGCTACATCGTCGCGGCACTCGTGGTGTTCCTCGTGCTCGCCGTGCAAATGGGTTAAGGAGGGGAGAGCATGAACAACATCGTACTTGCCGTTCTGCAGGGCGTGGTCGTTATGGCCGTCGCGCCGTTCTTCTCCGGTCTCGGTCGCGTGATCCGCGCCAAGATGCACAACCGTCGCGGCCCCAGCATCATGCAGGACTACCGCGACCTGGCCAAGCTCTTTGCGCGCCCCGAGTCCCAGAGCGAGGACGCGAGCTTTGCGCTGCGCATTATGCCGCCGCTGTTCTTCGCCGTTGCCTTTATGCTCGCGATGGGCTTGCCGCTCTTTACGACACAAAGCCCCATCCCGGTCTTTGGTGACGCCATCACCATCATGTACAGCCTGGCGCTCGCCCGCTTCTTCTTCGCCCTCTGCGGCGTGGATTCGTCTAACGCCTACGCCGGTATCGGCGGCGTCCGCGAGCTGCTCATGAGCGTGCTCATCGAGCCGTCCATGCTGTTGGCGCTGTTTGCCGCGGCCCTGGTGTGCGGCTCCACCGACATCGCCACCATGGGTCAGCACATCATGACGGGCGCCGTTGACGCGCCGGTCGCCGTGATCCTCGCCGGCATCGCCTTTGCGATCGCCTGCTATATGGAACTCGGCAAGCTGCCGTTTGATCAGGCCGAGGCCGAGCAGGAGCTTCAGGAAGGTCCGCTCGCCGAGCTTTCCGGCCCGTCGCTTGCGATGGCCAAGCTCGCCATGTCCATGAAGCAGGTCCTGGTCGTCGCTTGGTTCTGCGCGATCTTCGTCCCCTGGGGCGAGCCCGCGACCGTGGGCGCCACCGCCGTTCTGGGCGCGGTCATCTTCCTGGTGAAGTGCCTTATCGACTTTGTGGTCTGCGGCGTGATCGAGAACTCCTGCTCGCGCTCGCGCTTTAAGGTGCTCGGCAATCAGACCTGGGCCGTCGTGGGCATCGCCGTTCTGGCGTTTGTTTTCGTGGTCGTCGGCGTGTAGGAGAAGGGAGAAACAATGTCATTTGCAGTCAGTCTGTCCCTTCTCGGCTTGGTCGCTATCGCGGCCCCGATGGTGGCCTCGGTGCTCGTCGCCCTGTTCCCCCGTCCGTACGCCAAGTGGTTCAGCGTTTTGGGTGCCGCCGTCTCGACGGTCTGCACCATCGCCCTCGCCGCGAATTTCGCTGGCGCCGGCATGCCCGACACGCAGGTCCCCCTGATCTCGTTTGGGCAGACCCTCGTCATGGGATTCACCTTCGATCGCATGAGCACGCTGCTCGCGCCCGCCTTTGTGGGTATCGGCCTGCTTGTCGTGATCTATTCGATCCCCTATATGAGCGAGAATAACCGTGAGCATCCCGATGCGCCGCGTCGTCGCTTCTACGCGTACCTCGCGACCTTCATTGGTGCCATGGCTGGCCTCGTGTACAGCTCGACCCTTTTGGGCCAGCTCGTGTTCTTTGAGATCACGGGCGCGTGCTCTTGGGGCCTCATTAGCTACTACATGACGCCTACGGCCAAGAAGGCCGGTATGAAGGCCCTGATCATCACGCATATCGGTGCGCTCGGCCTGTATCTGGGTGCCGCCATCGTGTTTGCCCACACCGGCACCTTCGCCATTACCGCGATTACCGGCCTCGATGCCAAGCTCAAGGCTATCGTCCTTTTGCTCGTGCTGTTTGCGGCCTGGGCCAAGTCCGCACAGGTTCCCATGTACATGTGGCTGCCTTCGGCCATGGAGGCGCCGACGCCTGTTTCGGCCTACCTGCATGGCGCCTCGATGGTCAAGGTCGGCGTGTGCGTGTTCGCGCGTGCACTCGTCTCTGCCGGCGAGATTCCCGAGATCGTGGGCTGGGTCGCCATTATCGACGCCATGGTCACCATGCTCTTTGGTTTCCTTATGTACCTGCCGCAAAAGGACATGAAGCGCCTGCTGGCCTTCTCCACGATCGCCCAGCTCTCCTATGTGTTCTTTGGTCTGGGCCTTTCGGTCTTTGGTAGCCAGCTGGCCTTTGATGGCGCCGTGTGCCACATCTTTAACCACGCTTTCGCCAAGACTCTGTTCTTCCTGATCGCCGGTTCGTTCTCCTTTACGCTCGGCACGCGTATGCTGCCCAAGCTTCGCGGCATCGTAAAGAAGTACCCGATCTCGGGCGTGGGCTTCGGTGTCGCCGCGCTCGCCATTGCCGGCGTGCCGCCCATGAACACGTTCTTCTCGAAGTTCCAGATCATCGCCGGCGGCTTTTCTGTGGGTGCCGGCAACGTCGCGATCCTGGTGCTCGTGTGCATCATGGTTGCCGAGACCGTCGCCACCTTTGCCTGGTTCCTTAAGTGGATGGGCTATTGCCTGCCCGGCGAGCCGAGCGAAGAGGTCGCTGCGGGAGCCCCGCTTCCCCGCGCGATGGCGTTCGTGTTCATCATGCTCATCATCATGGTCATCGTCAGCGGCCCGCTTTCGGCCAGCTGGATCGGTTAGGAGGTAGAACGACATGGGATATTCGATCGTCAACATCCTTGGCGGCCTTCTGATCGTCACGTCCACCATGGTGGTCGTCTCCAAGAACATCAAGCACGCCATCCGCTGGTATGCGGTGCAGTCGCTGGTGCTCGTGGGACTGCTCGCCACGCTCGGTGTCACCACCGGTGCGCTGGAACTGCTTATGTGGGCCGGATCTGCCTTTATCACCAAGGTCGTCCTGGTCCCTTATATCCTCAGCCGCGCATATAAGAAGATGGGCGAGCCGAGCGACGCATCGCTCAAGGCCGGTCTTAAGCCCGCGTGGGCCATTTGCATCATCGCCGTCGAGGTCGCGATTTGCTTTGCCGTCGTGACGCAGATCAGCCTGCCCACGGCCGAGGTCGCAACGCCTGCGCTCGCTATTAGCTTCGCTCACTTCTTTGTGGGCCTCACCTGCATCATTTCGCAGCGCAACATCATGAAGCAGATCTTTGGATACTGCCTTATGGAAAACGGCAGCCATGTGACACTCGCGCTTTTGGCCCCCACCGCTCCCGAGATCATCGAGATCGGTATCGCCACCGACGCCATCTTTGCCGTCATCATCATGTCCATCGTCGTGCGTCGCATTTGGGACGACTCCCACTCGCTCGATGCGCGCGACCTGTCCGAGCTGAGGGGGTAGTCCATGGAAACGTTGATTCTCGCCCTGCTCGCGACTCCTTTGGTGTTCTCGCTGGTCATGGCATTTTTGCCCAAGAACACGTCCTATAACGTGTTTGCCGGTCTCAACCTGGTCTCCGTCGCAGCCGTCTTGGTGCTGTCGATTATGACGGCCGGTGACGTCCTTATGAGCGGCGACACCGCGAGCGCTCTTGGCCTGTGGTTTCACCTCGATTCGCTGGGCGCCATCTTTGTGCTGCTCATCGGCTTTATCGGTTTTCTTACGGGGCTGTTCTCGCTGCCCTATGTAAAGGCCGATATCGAGGAGGGCTCCATGCCCGCCGAGCGCGCCAAGCAGTATTTTGCGCTGTTTAGCCTGTTCGTGTTCACTATGCTGCTCGCGTGTCTGTCCAACAACATGATCCTCACGTGGGCCGCCGTGGAGGCAACCACGCTTTCCACCGTGTTCCTCGTGGGTATCTACAAGAACAAGACGGCCCTCGAGGCTTCTTGGAAGTATGCGATGGTCTGCACCGCCGGCGTGGCCTTTGGCCTGTTCGGTACGCTGCTGATCTACGCCAACGCCGCCGACGTGATTCCCAACGCTCACGAGGCCGCGTTCCTGTCGTGCGTGCTGCCGTATGCCGACCAGTTCGACCCGACGCTCATGCGCCTCGCCTTTGCGTTTATCGTGATCGGCTTTGGCACCAAGGCCGGCCTGTTCCCCATGCACACTTGGCTGCCCGATGCCCACTCCCAGGCCCCGAGCCCTGTCTCGGCCCTACTCTCGGGCGTGCTGCTTAAGTGCGCCATGCTTGTGATCATGCGCTTCTACGGCTTTACCATCCAGGCCGTGGGCGCCGAGTATCCGCAACTTTTGCTGCTGATCGTCGGCACGCTGTCCATTTTGGTGGCGGCACTTTCGATGTTCCGCCAGGACGACCTCAAGCGCCGCTTTGCGTACTCGTCTGTGGAGAACGTGGGCGTTATCGCCCTGTGCCTGGGTATCGGTGGCCCGCTGGGTATCGCCGCGGCCCTGCTGCACTGCGTGTTCCACGGCTTTACCAAGACGCTTGCCTTCTGCGTGTCCGGCAACATTCAGCACGCCTTTGGCACGCGTAGCCTGGCTAAGATCCAGGGTGTCGTCGAGGTTGCCCCCGCAACCGCCGCGCTCGCCGTCCTGGCGCTGCTCGGTCTTGGTGCCTTCCCGCCCTTTGGCATGTTTATCTCCGAGTTCCTGACTTTTGTCGCCGGTGTTACCGCCGGTCCCATGTGGCTGGTCGTCGTGGTCGCCCTCGGTCTTACCGTGGCCATCTCCGCGCTCACCCGCATCGCACTCAAGTCGGTATTCGGCCATGCGCCCCAGGGCATGGATAAGCATGAGGCCCCGGCGCTCATGCTTATCCCCGAAATCATCCTGGCTGTCATGATCTTGTGGTTTGGCATCGCCACCCCGCTGCCTCTCGTGCACGGTGTGGAGACCGCGACCGGCATTGTGCTCGAGCAGAGCACCGAGGAACTTCACGCGACGCCGATGTACCGCGCTGTGTTCGGTACCGAGACCGCTCAGAGCGAGGTGGAGTAACGAATGATTGAAACTGAGAACAAGGTGTATGCCCGTCGCTGCGAGAGTCATGTCGAGGCCCTGCGCCGCGCCGTTCCGGGCTGCATCGAGAAGGTCGAGTGGCAGTGCGAGGACCAGCTGACGATCACCGTCAAGCAGGACAAGCTGCCCGAGGCCGTCCACTACCTGTATTACGAGCGCTACGGCTGGATTCCCGTGATCATCGGCAACGACGAGCGCAGTCTGTGCGGTCGCTACGCCGTGTACTACGTCATCTCCATGGAGGGGGAGGACCCCGGCTGGGTGACCGTGCGCACCGAGGTCGATCCCGCCAAGATGACGTTCCCGTCCGTGACGCCGTTCGTCCCCGCCTGCGTGTGGGGCGAGCGCGAGCTGCGCGACATGTTCGGCCTGATTCCCGAGGGTCTGCCCGATCGTCGTCGCCTGGTGCTGCCCGACGATTGGCCCAGCGGCCTGTATCCGCTGCGCAAGGACTCCATGGACTACCGCTTCCGTCCCGCTCCCGCGAGTGACATGGAAAACTACGAGTTCTTGGCCGATACCAAGGGCAAGGAGACGACGCTCGTCCCCATGGGCCCGTTGCACATTACCTCTGACGAGCCCGGCCACTTCCGCCTGTTCGTCGAGGGCGAGACGATCGTCGACGCCGACTACCGTCTGTTCTACGTGCACCGCGGCATGGAGAAGGTCGCCGAGACGCGCCTGAACTATGACGCCGTGACGTTCCTCGCTGACCGCATCTGCGGCATCTGCGGCTGCGCCCACTCGGTGGCCTATGCCGAGGCCGTCGAGCGCGCCCAGGGCATCCATGTCCCGCCGCGCGCCCAGTACATCCGCGCCATCATGCTCGAGGTCGAGCGCCTGCACTCGCATCTGCTCAACATTGGCCTGGCGTCGCACTACACGGGCTTCGACTCCGGCTTCCAGCAGTTCTTCCGCGTCCGCGAGAAGTCCATGGACCTGGCCGAGAAGCTCTCCGGTCACCGCAAGACCTACGGCCTCAACGTGATCGGCGGCGTGCGTCGCGACATTTTGGCCGAGCAGAAGCTTTCCACGCTCACGACCATCCATCAGCTGCGCTCCGAGGTTCAGGAACTCGTCGACGTCTTGCTTTCCACGCCCAACTTTATTGAGCGTACGAGTGGCATCGGCATCTTGGACCGCAAGATCGCACGCGACTTCTCGCCGGTCGGCCCGCTCATGCGTGGCTCGGGCTATGCCCGCGACGTGCGCTTTGACCATCCCTTCGACGGCTACGCCGATCCGGACGTCCAAAAGATGCACGCCGCTACGGCCGACACCTGCGATGCCTTCGGCCGTACCGCCGTTCGCATCCAGGAGGTCTACGATTCGATCGACATGATCGAGACCATGCTCGAGAACTGTCCGTCGGGCCCCATCCTCACCACGGATTGGGAGTACACCCCGCACAAGTACGCCATCGGCGCCACCGAGGCGCCGCGCGGCGAGGACGTGCACTGGGCCATGCTCGGCAACAACCAGAAGTGCTACCGCTGGCGCGCCAAGGCCGCCACGTACAGCAACTGGCCGGTCCTGCGCTACATGTTCCGCGGCAACACCGTGGGCGACGCGGCGCTGATTGTCGGCTCGCTTGACCCGTGCTACTCCTGCACCGACCGCGTGACGGTGACCGATGTCGCCGCCAAGCGCGACCACGCGCTCGACAAGGAGCAGTTCGAGAACGTCTGGCGTGACAAGTCGCCGCTTGCGGGCGAGGGCACCATGGCCGCTCCGCTCGATGAGGAGGCGCTCTAATATGCTGAAGCTTTGGAAGGTCAACGCCAAGGCCGGCGACGCGACGGTCAAGTACCCGTTTGCGCCGTTCCCCACCAACAAGGACATGCGCGGCAAGCCCGAGCACAACGCCGAGCTCTGCATCGCCTGCGGTGCCTGCGGCGTGGCGTGCCCGGCCGATGCCATTCGCATGGACACCGACCTTGCGGCCGATACCATCACCTGGTCGATCGACTACGGTCGCTGCATCTTTTGCGGCCGCTGCGAGGAGGCCTGCCCCATGGAGGCCATCAAGCTCACCGAGGAGTTTGAGCTGGCCGTCATGAGCAAGGACGACCTCACCAGCAAGAGCGTCTACACGCTCGAGCACTGCTCGCGTTGCGGCAAGCCGTTTGCCCCGCACAAGGAGATCGACTACGCCAAGCGCCTGCTGCAAAAGGCCGGCGGCATGGAGGCCGAGCAGGCTGCCCGTACCGTCGGTATGTGTCAGGAGTGCAAGCGCGAGCTCGACGCCCTGCGCGCCGCCTCGGCCGTAAAGACCGGCAACGCTGCCGGCATGGCTGCCAACGAGACGCTTGCGTCCGGCGAGCCCCAGGGCCCCGGCATGGAGTATCTGGGCGGCCACGGCGTGAACCCGGAGTATATCGACCGCGAGCTCAACCCCGATGCGCCCGAGATTTCCGCCGGTCCTGCGCCGGTCGAGGGCATCATCATGGATTTTGATACGAAGGAGGAGTAACCATGGCCGAACCCACGCTTTTGCCCGAGCGGCTTCAGTACCGCCCGACCAAGATCGAGCTCGACGAGAGCATCGAGAAGGCCAAGGCGACCCTTCTTAAGAAGATCAAGCGCTCGGTGTACGTCTACCGCGTTGACTGCGGCGGCTGCAACGGCTGCGAGATCGAGATCTTCGGTTCCATCACGCCCGTCTTCGACGTCGAGCGCTTTGGCATCAAGGTCGTGCCCTCGCCCCGTCACGCCGATGTGCTGCTGTACACCGGCGCCGTGACGCGTGCCATGCGCATGCCGGCCCTGCGCGCCTTTGAGGCCGCACCCGATCCCAAGATCGTGGTGTCCTATGGCGCGTGCGGCTGCACTGGTGGCATCTTCTACGACAACTACTGCGTCTGGGGCGGCACGGACAAAATCTTGCCGGTCGATGTCTACATCCCCGGCTGCCCGCCCAGCCCCGCGCAGACCATCTACGGCTTTGCCATGGCGCTCGGCCTGCTGGACCAAAAGCTCCATGCCGAGACTACGGTGGAGGCCGCCGGCGAGCAGGCCGATATCCTGCACCCCGGCGTGCCGTACAAGCTGCGCGTTGCCATCGAGCGCGAAGCTCGCGCCATGAGCGGCTACCGTTACGGCCGCGACCTGGCCAACGAGTTTATGGATACGCTCGAGGGCGCGCCCAAGGGCGATATCCGCGGTGCCATGGCGCTGCTTATCGACAAGCAGGACGATCCGCGCCGCGTTGAGGTCTACTCGGCGCTGCAGGATCTGGTGCTGGCCGGAGGTCGCTAGATGGAGCTCACGGACCGCTCTGGTTACTTTGCGGGCCCTGGCATGCTCGGCGGCTCTTTTGGCGATGCCTCGCGCGCAAGCGACGAGGCCGCCGAGGGCGTCGCTGACCCCTGCCTGGGCCATGCGCCCGACCAGGTGGTCTTCTACGAGCTCACGCGTAAGTTTGTGGAGACCGAGGAAGACGTTCCCCAGGAGGCCTGCGACGTGCTGTACTACACGCTCGCCGTGGGCCACCACACCGGCGTGCTCGACTGCTTTGAGCCGCGCCTGTCGGTGTCGGTGGATGTGTTCTATTCGCTCGTCGACGCGCTGCCGGAGGGGGAGGCTAAGACCAAGTTCGAGGCCATCCGCTCCTTTGGGGAGTGCCAGCTCGACAAGGCGGCGGTGCCGTCGCTGCTCGAGGCCTGCGATGCGCTGCTCGACGAGCGCGGTTTTCGCGGGTCGGCCAAGGCCGGCATCTCGGTGTTCGATGACGACTTTGGCCTGCATGCCCAGCAGGTCGCGTTTCTGATGAAATTCCGCGATCTGGTTGAGCGCGTGCGCGATGTGTCGGGCGTGTATCTGACGGGAAGGTTGCAGTAATGGGTTGCGTTGTGGATGGACGTGTAAACGGCGCCCCGTTTGCAGGTATCGTGCTCACGGCGGGAAGCGTGCTGCGTGCCGACGATGCCGCCGGCCCCGTGCTCTCCAAAAAGATGGAAGACGCACCCATCGCCGGTTGGTACACCATCGACGGCGGCCAAACGCCCGAGGACGACATCATCGAGGTCAAGCGCGAGCGTCCGCCGCGTCTGGTTTTGGTCGATGCCGCCGACATGGCGCTGCCCGTCGGGTCCATCCGCCTGCTCGACAAGCGCGATGTGGCCCGCAAGTCGATGTTCACCACGCATTCGCTTCCTTTGTCGATTCTTATCGAGGAAATCGAGCAATCGTGTGATGATATCGTCTTCGTTGGGATTCAGCCGGGCGACACGGAGTTCTACAACCCCATGTCCCCGGAAGTCTTTGACGCCGTCGACGCCGTGTACAACGCCGTGGCCGCCAACGACTTTTCCCACTTTGTCCGCTTGGGGCAAGAGCAATAGGAGCGCTTGTCCCTGCTGATTAGGAAAGAAGTGATTGACATGGCAGATTCCAAGGTGGAGTACCCCGCTCCCGATTGCCTGGCGCCCGCCGCGATCGAGGCCAAGACCGAGGCCGCCGGCGTGACCAAGGCCAACCTGCCGGTCGCAAAGGCCTTTCTGTTGGCAATGTTCGCCGGTGCGTTTATTGCCTTCGGTGGTCTGTTCTTTACCGTGTTCTTGAGCGATAGCACGCTGGGCTGGGGCGCCCAGCGCGTCGTGGGCGGCCTGTGCTTTTGCCTGGGCCTGGTGCTCGTGCTGGTGTGCGGCGCCGAGCTGTTTACCGGTAATTCGCTTATGGTCTGCGCGCTCAAGAGCAAAAAGATTACCCTGGTCCAGATGCTCAAGGCCTGGGTCGTCGTATGGGTCGGTAACTTTGTCGGTGCCCTGTTCATCGTCTTTTTGGTGTACATGGCCGGCATTTACAAGCTCAACGGTGAGGCGGTCGCCAATTCCATGGTGAGCGTCGCCGCCGGCAAGGTGACGATCGACTGGGTGACGATCTTCTTCCGCGGCATCCTGTGCAACATCTTTGTGTGCCTGGCCGTGTGGATCGGTACCGCCGGCAAGACCGTGGTCGATAAGGTTGTGGGCATTCTGCTGCCCATAGCCGCCTTTGTGGCCTGCGGTTTTGAGCACTGCGTTGCCAACATGTACTTTTTGCCCATGGGTGCCGTGATGCACGCGTGCGGCTATGGTGCCAAGGTCGCCGGCGCCGATGCGCTCAACGCTGCGGGCATTGCGTTTAACCTGTCCGCCGCCACGTTGGGCAACATCGTGGGCGGCGCGGTTCTGGTCGCGCTCGGCTACTGGTTTATCTACGCCAAGAAGTCCGAGGCGTAAGGTATCGTCTGTTTGACGTAGGGCCTCCCGCGGGGCGTTGCCGTGCGGGAGGCTTTTTTGGCCTGGGGCTCGTTGCCGGGCTTTTGGCCTGCTGTGTTTGGCTTGTGAAAGGGGTAATCGAGATGGCATCTGCTTTGGAGCGTGACGGTCGCGCCTTGGTGACCACATGCGGGGGATGCTATGCCGATTGCGCCTTTGCGGCACACGTTGAGGACGGTCGCGTGGTGGCCGAGTTGCCGGTGCCGGGGCATCCGTGCGCGGCGCGTGCCCTGTGCGCCCGCGGACGGCATCGCCTGGCAATGCCGTTTGACGAGCGTGACCGGATTTTGCATCCCATGCGACGCCGCCAGGATGGCTCGGGGTTCGATGCGATTTCGTGGGACGAGGCGTTCGCGCAGATCGCAGCGCGCCTTGGGGAGATTGTCGACGGGCATGGTCCGCGCGCGTTGGGCATGACGCTCGGCGTGCCCTCGTTCGACCGCTACTGGGCGTATCGCTTTATGCATGCGCTTGGTTCGCCCAACGTGTACGGTGCCGATGGCGCCTGCGAGGTAAGCCGTCTCACCGGCTGGGAGCACAGCCTGGGCTATAGCCCCGCCTCCGACCTTGCGCATACCGATTGCATCATGTACCTGGGGCGTTCCATTGTCGATTCGTCGACGATGGGGGCCGTTGATACGCTCAACGATGCCCGTCGACGTGGGGCGAAGATTATCGTGGTCGACCCCCGGCGCAGTGGCTCGGCTGCGCTTGCCGACCGCTGGCTGCGCGTGCGCCCGGGCTGCGACTTGGCGCTGCTGTTGGGTATTGCCCATGTGTTGATTGCCGAGGACCTGTACGACCACGAGTTCGTGACCCGCTATACCACGGGCTTTGACGAGCTGGCGCAGGCGTCCCGTGCTTGGTCGCCCGAGTGGGCCGAGTCGATGTGCGACGTGCCGGCCGCAGAGATCGCCGCCACGGCGCGCGATCTAGCTGCCGCCGCGCCTGCTGCCGTGGTGGACGCTGGCTTTCATGGCGGCATCGGCATCGCGTATGCCAACAGTACCCAGACGGCGCGAGCTATCTGCATGGTCGATGTGCTGCTGGGCTGCATCGGACACGCAGGCGGCGCGCTCAATCCACCTGCACCGCTTGTGCTGGGCGACCTTGATCCCGCACGTTTTGCGACGCCGCCGGTGCCGCGTGAGCCTAAGTTGGGGTCCGAGCACTATCCGCTCGTTGATCCGGTGCGCGGCCTGTGCACGACCATCGGTCAGTCGATTCTGGCCGGGGACCTGCGCGGGCTGATCGTTTACGCTAGCAATCCCGGCGCGGGCTATGGCAACGCCGGGGCGTGGCTATCGATTCTGGAACAGCTCGACTTGCTCGTGACGATTGATATTCGCTGGTCCGAGACAGCGCGTGCTTCTGACTTCGTGCTGCCCGACGTGACGTATCTGGAGGCCGACCGCGGTGTGGGCACAGTCGTGGGCGCCAATGATTCGCGCGTGTTCTACCGCAACGCCGTGCTGCCTGTGCAGCATGACGGCACACGTCCCGGTCGGGAGATTTTTGCCGGTCTGGCGCAGGCGTGTGGCGTGGGCGAGTACTTCCAGTTTACGTCTGACGACCTGGCGGCTGCCCAGGTGGCGCCGTTTGGAATTGACCTCGCTGCGCTCAAGGAGCGCGGCTGGGCCGACACGGGTGTTGCGTTGCCGTCGCGTACGGGCGAGCCGGCGATTCCCTTGGATGGCGGTAAAATTGCGCTGGCAAGCGACATATGGGAACGAGTCGGCATGGGTCGTGTGCCCAACTGGATTGCGCCCATGGTGGAGCCGGGCCCGGGGATGTTTCGCCTCATTAGCGGTAACCGTCCCTTTGAGTCGCACACTTCGCGAAGGCTTGCGGCCCAAGGTGCCGCCGAGGCTGGATCGGACCTGGATGCCGTGCAGATGAATGCCGATGCTGCTGCGCACATGGGCATCGCCGACGGCGAGATCGTCGAGCTCGTGAGCGATATGGGCCGCGACCGCGTGCGCGTGGAGACGACGCCGTATCTGCATCCGGCGTGCATCTTTACGTCAGCCGCCCCCGGCGGACGTTCGTTTGGCGCCGATGCCGGCGGCGCTCAAGCCTTGGGCGTGGGCCCGCTCGACCATACGCCGCTGCGTTGGGACCCGTTGACGGGTGCCGCGCTCACCCAGGAAAACGCCGTTCGCGTGGAAAAGATCGCGGCGCGCGAGGATAATAGCGATTGATTGACTCAGCCGATCGAATTGGCTGATAGTTTGACGTTCGAACGATTGATTCACCTTTGGTTTTGAAAGGCCGCACATGAGCGATAGCCAGAACATGTCCGATGAGGTGCGCGCCCGCCTGCGCGCCATTCCCTCCGTCAACGAGCTGCTCGCCGAGTGGCCGGTAGTGAAGGCGGCGGGAGAGACCTGCGACGCGGTGGTGCATGCCGCCGTCACGGCCGAGCTCGACGAGGAACGCGCCGCCATTCGCGCCGGCGTTGCCCCGCGCTCTAAGCGCGACCTGGCCTCGGCCATCGAGTGGCGTGCGCACCGCTCCGCGTTGCCGAGCCTGCGCCCCGCCGTCAACGCCACGGGTGTGGTCATCCATACCAACTTGGGCCGCGCCCCGCTCGCGGAGTCGGCGGCAAGGGCCGTGGCCGAGGTCGCGCGCGGGTACAGCACGCTCGAGTACAGCGTGGACACCTGTTCGCGCGGGTCGCGCAAGGAGCACGCCGCGCAGCTGATTCGCTCGCTCACCGGTGCCGAGGACGCGCTCGTGGTCAACAACAATGCCGCCGCGGTGCTGCTGGTGCTGGCGACCCATGCCGCAGGCAAAGAGGTCATCGTCAGCCGCGGCGAGCTTGTCGAGATCGGCGGCAGCTTCCGCATCCCCGATGTCATGGCGGCTTCGGGCGCCAAACTCGTCGAGGTCGGCGCCACCAACCGCACGTACTTGGGCGACTACGAGCGCGCCATCACGCCCGATACGGCGATGATCCTTAAGGTCCATCCTTCTAACTATCGCATCGAGGGTTTTCACGAGGAAGTCGGCTCTCGGGAGCTTGCCGCTCTGGCCCACAAGCATGGCCTGCTGTTCTACGAGGACCAGGGGTCGGGCGCGCTGTTGCCCGATGACATCCTGGTGCGCGGCGGCGAAGAAACCACGCCGGCTTCGGTAGCGGCGGGGCTCGATCTGGTGTCGTGCTCGGGCGATAAACTGCTCGGTGCCGCACAGGCGGGCATTATCATGGGTCGTCGCAATCTGGTCCAGGCTTGTGGGTCGCATCCGCTTATGCGCGCCCTGCGCCCGGGCAAACTGGCTCTGTCGGCGCTCGAGGCCACGCTGCGTATCTACATGGACGGCGCCGATGTTGCCCATCGCGATATTCCGGTGCTCAGCATGCTTACGCTACCGCAGGCCCATTTGGAACGACGTGCCCGCAAGCTGCGCGATCGTATGGTCGCCGGGCTCGATAAGGCGGGTTGCCCGTGCGCCGTGCAGGTGGAGATCGTCGAGGAATCGTCGACCCCCGGTGGCGGCTCGCTGCCTACTGTGGAGCTGCCCACGATGTGCGTTGCCGTGCGTCTTGTTGACGCGCGCCTGACGGTCGATGCGCTCAAGCGCTCGCTCATCCAGGACTTCGATACGCCGGTCGTCACGCGCGCCTCGCACGACCTCATTTTGTTTGACGTCCGTACGCTTGTGGGCGACCGCGATATCGAGACGGCGGCATCGACGCTCGTCGCGTGCGTTGAGAAGGCGATTGCTCGATGAGTGAGGTTCAAACGCTCGTGGAGTGCCCCGTTATCGTTGGCACGGCGGGTCACGTTGACCACGGTAAGTCGGCACTGATCGAGGCGCTGACCGGCAAGAATCCCGATCGCCTTGAAGTCGAGCGTCGCCGCGGCATGACCGTTGAGCTTGGCTTTGGCGAGCTGGCGCTGCCGAGTGGCAAGATCGTTGGCCTGGTTGACGTGCCGGGCCACGCGCATTACTTACGCGCCATGGTGCAGGGTGCGACGGGCATTGATGTTGCCGTGCTGGTGGTCTCTGCCGTTGAGGGCGTAATGCCGCAGACCCGCGAGCACGTGCATGTGCTGGAGCTGCTGGGCGTCACGCATATGGTGGTGGCGCTGACGATGTGTGACCTGGCCGATGCCGAGATGACCGAGCTTGCCGAGCTCGATGTCGATGACTTTTTGTCGGGTACCGTGTTTGCGGGCGCGCCGATTGTGCCCGTGTCGTCTAAGACGGGCGAGGGGATCGACGGGCTGCTTGCGGTGCTCGACGAGCAGGTAAGCGCCTGCTGGGATGCCTGCCGCGACCGTGCCGAGCGCACCGATGCCGCGCCGCGCCTGCCGATTGACCGCTGCTTTACGATTAAGGGCGTCGGCACTGTCGTAACGGGAACGCTGCACGATGCGTCGGTTGCGGTGGGCGATGAGCTGATGGCTTTGCCGTCGCGTACGGTCTGTCGCGTGCGCGGGATTCAGGTGCATGGCGATACGCCGCGCGCGCTGCCTGGTCAGCGTGTGGCGCTCAACCTAGTTGGTGACGGTGTCGCGGCGCTTGACCGTGGCGAGATGCTGGGCGTGGCGGACCGCTTTGGCCAGACGTTGCGCTTTATGATGACGTTCACCTACCTGGGCCGCGAGGGCACCAAGCCGCGCGTGCTCGAGTCGGGTGCGCGTGTGCATGTGATGGCCGGCACGGCCGAGGTCGTCGGCCGCATCATGCTTTTGGAGGGCGAGGCCCCCATGGCGGTGGGCGAGACCCGTACCGTGCAGGTGCGATTGGAGGAGCCGCTGCCGCTGCGCGCCGGAGACCATGCCGTGGTGCTGTCGTATTCGCCCGTTATGCTTATTGGCGGCGGGCGCGTGCTGCTTTCGCGCTGCCGTCGCTCGCGCGAGCTTGCTGAAGGGGAGCGTGCACTGTATACGGCGCTCGAGTCCGGTGATATCGCGGGCGGTGTGGGCGCATGGCTGGCGCTGCAGACGCTGCCGGTTACGACGGTTGATGTTGCAGAGGCTTTGGATCTTGGTGCCGGCGAGGTCGATGCCGCACTGCGCGGGTTGGTGACGCAGGGCTCCGTTTGCAAGCTTGTCGTGGGCGATGCGGACCTCTATGCGGACACCGTGGTGCTGGACGCCGCGATGGATGCACTGGCGGCGACCCTGTCAGCCATGCACGCGGCGGCTCCCAAGGAGACGGGCTTTACGCCCGGCGCCGTTGCCCATGCTGCCTGGCTTGCCGCCGATGAAGGCGTTGCCGCGGCTCTGATTGCCGAGGGCTGCGCGCGTGGCGTATGCGCTGCCGAGGGGGCCGAGGTGTTCGACCCGCACTCGGCCGCCGCGGCGGCACGCGTGGTGCGCGAGGCCTGCGAACGTATCGTTGCCTTGCTGGACGAAGCCGGCCTCGATGCGCCGACGCTGCCCGAGGTTGGCGAGCAGTTGCAGCTCGATCGCGACACCATGACGCGTGCCCTGCGCGAGCTTTCGCTCAACCGTTCCATCGTGAAGATCGAGCGTGACGTTGCCTTGTCCGCCACCGTGGAGTCGCATGCGCGCGAGCTTGTCGCCGCCGCTATCGAGGCTGCCGGGGGCGCTGCCACCACGAGCGCCCTGCGCGAGGCGCTGGGTGTGTCGCGCAAACGTGCCATCAGCATCTTGGAGCACCTGGATGCCGTGCGCTTTACGGTGCTCGACAAGGATGCCGGCGGCCTGAGGTCCCTGCGCTAGGCCGGTCACTCGCTCCCGCCTCCTCAGTTGCGGTGAAATAGTTCCTATTTGGAGGCTTTGGCAGCAAATACAGGAACTATTCCACCGCAACTTCTTGTTCGTCTTTTTGGGATGGAGCCGTTTCGGTTTGGTAAAATACCTCCGCACTTGGGAACGGATGGGCTCCGGTGGGCTCCGCGGTCCTCAAAACCGTTGCGAGGCGTGCAAAACGTCTTGGATGTGTTCGATTCACATACGTTCCCGCCATACGCTACCAGCGCTTTTGTGCTCGCGGTCTTGCTGCGTGCCGCAAAGGCGCTGTTTTGTTTTTGCACGAGCTTTTCGTAGCGCTGCTATTTCGGTGGCTGTATTTAGCTTCGTGCACCGGGTTTCGAGCATGCCGATGGAGGTGTTTTGCCGTATGACTACCGTAAGACGTGCCGATCTTTCTTGTGTCGTCCAGGCGGGCGGGCTGTCCTCGCGCATGGGCTGCGATAAGGCGCGCATGGCGTTTTGCGGCGAGCCGCTCATCGAGCGCGTGCTGGGCCGGCTGGCGCCAGTTGCCGGCGAGTTGGTCGTGACGACGTCGCGTCCCAGCGAGCTTGCCTATCTTGAGGAGCGCACGTTTGGCGGCCTGGTGCCGCGTGTGGTGGCGGACCTTGAAGGCTCGGCAGGCGCCATGCGCGGCATCGCGAGCTCGTTGGCTGCGGCTCGGCTGCCGCTCGTGGCGATCGTTGCCTGCGATATGCCGTTTGTCTCGCCGGAACTCATCGGCACGCTTGCCGATCATGTTGAGGCCGAGGCGCTCGATGTGTGCGTGCCGCGCGAGGAGCGGGGGATTGAGCCGCTTTGCGCCGTCTGGCGCCGTGACGCGTGTGCGCCGGTTGCCCAAGAGCTGCTCTCCTGCGACCGACAGCGCATTCGCTGCCTGATCAATCGCGTTCAGGCTGGTTATATGGACGAGCCTCAGATTGTCGCGGTCGCCGGCTCGACGCTCTGCTTCGAGAACGTCAATACGCCCGAGGAGTTTGCGGCGGCCGAGTTACTCGCCTAGACGATTGGAGTTGCCATGTCTCACGATATTTGCCCCGATACCGGGGAACCTTGCACTTGCGACGGGTCCGAACCCTGTACCTGCGGTTGCGGTGGCTGCGGACATACTGCGGAAGAGGAAGCGGCCGCCGCGGCGTATCGTGATGCACACCGCGAAGGCCCGTCCGGTGATGCTCTCGACCATGAACGTAAGATCATCGTTTCGTTCGATAGCACCTTCGATGTGATGGAATGCGAACAGCTGTGTCTTGCCGCCGGTGTGCCCGGGCGCATCATGCCGCTGCCCGGCTCCATTACCGCCGGCTGCGGGCTGTGCTGGGCCATGCCGTTCTCGGGCGATGCGCTCGCGGCCTTCCGCACTGCCACCGAAGGCCGCATAACCCCCGCCGACTACCATCAGCTCTTCCTCTAACCACCAACATCACCACAAAGGTGCCTGTCCCCAATGTGGTGGCTTGGAACACGTGGACGAAACAGGTTTGAAACACGGGTTTTGCATGTCAGGCACTCAAAAACGCCTCTACCTGCATCGTAATCAAAACGAAACATCTGCTCGTCGGCTTATGCGAAACTTTCCCGCAACAGTGCGATATTATCCATACACGATAAAGCTCGCGGCGCATGGGGCGCCGCGACCGACACTTTTCGTTTCCCATCATTGGAGGAAGCATGAGCTACACGCAGAAAGTTCTCGAAGAGCTCAAGGCCCGCTATCCCGAGCAGCCTGAGTTCATCCAGGCCGCGACCGAGATCCTCGGCACCATCCAGCCGGCGCTCGACGCCCACCCCGAGTACGAGGAGGCCGCCCTGCTGGAGCGCCTCGTCGAGCCCGAGCGCATCGTCATGTTCCGTGTTCCCTGGGTCGACGATCAGGGCAAAGTTCAGGTCAACCGCGGCTATCGCGTCGAGTTCAACTCTGCCATTGGACCCTACAAGGGCGGCCTGCGCTTTAACCCGACGGTCACCCTGGGTATGCTCAAGTTCCTGGGCCTGGAGCAGATCCTCAAGAACAGCCTGACCACCCTTCCCATGGGCGGCGGCAAGGGCGGCTCCGACTTTGACCCCAAGGGCAAGTCCAACAACGAGATCATGCACTTCTGCCAGTCCTTCATGACCGAGCTCTATCGCCACATCGGCCCCAACACCGACGTTCCCGCCGGCGACCTGGGCGTTGGCGGCCGCGAGGTTGCCTACCTGTTCGGTCAGTACAAGCGCCTGACCAACGAGTGGACCGGCGTCCTCACCGGCAAGGGCCTCTCCTTTGGCGGCTCGCTTGCCCGTACCGAGGCCACCGGCTACGGCCTGGCCTACTTTGTGGACGAGTACCTCAAGAGCCGCGGTAACTCCTTCGAGGGCAAGAACGTCGTCGTTCATGGCTCCGGCAACGTCGCTATCTACGCCGTCCAGAAGGTCTCCCAGCTCGGCGGCAAGGTGCTGGCCTGCTCCGATACTCACGGCTGGGTCGAGGATCCCGACGGCATCGACTACACTGTGCTCGAGCACGTCTACAACAAGAAGCGCTCCGGCCACGACAAGGGCGTTACGCTCGCTATGTACGTTGACGAGAAGCCCAACGCCGTGTGGCACGAGGGCGACGGCCGTGGCGTTTGGCAGCTGCCCTGCGACATCGCGCTGCCCTGCGCTCGCGAGAACACGCTGCTGCTCGAGGACGCCCAGGCGCTCGTCGCCAACGGCTGCAAGGTGGTCGGCGAGGGCGCGAACATGCCTACGACCATCGAGGCCACGACCTACTTCCAGGAGAACGGCGTCGCCTTTATGCCCGGTAAGGCTGCCAACGCCGGCGGCGTACTCGTGTCCGGCCTGGAGATGAGCCAGAACGCCGAGCACCTGTCCTGGACCTTCGAGGAGGTCGACGGCAAGCTCGAGCAGCTCATGCGCGGCATGTTCCACAACGTGGACGACACCGCCAAGGAGTATGGCCAGGAGGGCAACTTTGTCATGGGCGCCAACATCGCTGGCTTCCTGAAGGTCGCCGACGCCATGCTCGCCCAGGGCGTCTGCTAAATCTTCGCTCGACATAGCATCGTAGAAGGCTCCCAGTCATCTTGGCTGGGAGCCTTTTTTGATCCGTTGGGGACGGAGGAAAACGGATCATTTTGTCTCGGCATGAGTTGCGGCCCCTCGTTTGGTACACTTAAAAGTACTGGACAAGTGGAGAGATGGGGGAGAACGTGCTCAAGTTCGGTACCTACGTCCGTGTTGGAAACGCGGCCGAAGC
Organism: Collinsella sp. CLA-ER-H5; assembly: GCF_040092375.1. Classification (NCBI taxonomy): domain Bacteria; kingdom Bacillati; phylum Actinomycetota; class Coriobacteriia; order Coriobacteriales; family Coriobacteriaceae; genus Collinsella; species Collinsella sp. CLA-ER-H5. The sequence goes on along the minus strand of NZ_JBBNLR010000007.1, from coordinate 39,633 downwards.
CTATGAGCTCTTGCAGAAGAACCGCAACAACAAGATTGTGGGCGGTGGCATCTGGATGCGCCTGGGTTCGCGTCGCGTGGCGACGGCGATTGACCTTTCGGCCTGCGGACTCGATCAGATCGAGGAGACCGAGACCGAGTTTCGCATCGGTGCCATGTGCACGCTGCGCCAGCTCGAGCGCCATACTGGGCTCAACGCGCTTGTCAACCATGTCTTTGAGTTCGCCGTCCACGATATCGTGGGCGTGCAGCTGCGCAACACCGCCACGGTGGGCGGCAGCATCTACGGTCGCTTTGGCTTCTCGGACGTGCTCTCCGCCTTCCTCGCGCTCGATTCGTACGTTGAGCTGACGGGTGCCGGCCGCGTGCCGCTCGCCGAGTTCGTGGACATGGGCTACGTGCGCGACGTGATCGAATACGTGGTGGTCGTTAAGCACGATTACCGTGCGAGCTACGAGGCCGTGCGCAAGGCCGCGACCGACTTCCCCTCCTTAAACGTCACCGCCGCCTGGTGGGACAACAGCTGGCATGTCACCGTGGGTGCCCGTCCGCTGCGCGCGACCCTGCTGCAGGGCGAGGCATGTGGCCTTATCGGCAAGCAGCCTTCCGAGGACGAGCTGCGCTCCCTGGCCGCGTCCGTACGCGCGCTGAGCTACGGCACCAATATGTGGGGCTCGGCCGACTACCGCCGCCGCATCTCGGCCCCGCTTGCCGTCCAGGCCGTGCGCCGCGCCGCCGGCATCGAGCTTTCGGCTGCGCTTGCCCGCGAGCTCGAGGGCGTGCAAGTGCCTAAGTTTGCCACGGACGAGTATTCCTGCCGCCGCGTGCCCGGCGTCGATTCTAGCGAGGTGCGCTAATGGCTGCCAAACTCATCGATCTTTCCTTTACGCTCAACGGTCGCAAGGTCAAGGTTCAGATTGCCCCCGATACCATGCTCTTTTCGCTGCTGCGCGAGCAGGGCTGCGCGTCGGTGCGCTGCGCCTGCGAGACCACCAACTGCGGCCTGTGCACGGTGTGGCTCGACGGCGACCCGGTGCTGAGCTGCTCGGTTCCCGCCGCCCGTGTTGAGGGTCACACCATCACCACGCTCGAGGGCCTCAAGGCCGAGTCCGAGGCGCTCGCCCGCGTGATGGCTGCCGAAGGCGCCGAGCAGTGCGGTTTTTGCGCCCCCGGCCTCATCATGAACGTGCTGGCGCTTGCCCGCGCCGCCAAGGAGGACCCGAGCCTCGTCGCCACGCGCGAGGAGCTCTCACGCCAGCTTGCCGGCAACCTCTGCCGTTGCAGCGGCTATGAGAGCCAGCTGCGCGCCATCGTCCGCTTTCTCAACGAGTCCGGCGTGCAAGTGGGCTTTGAGATGCCCGAGCTGCCGGTCAACGACACCAGCTCCGACGGCGTCTCCTACAAGCAGATCACCCACAAGCAGCCCAAGAAGGACTCGAAGGCCCTGCTCGAGGGTCGTCCCGTCTACACGGGCGACCTGGTGCCCGCCGGCGCCCTGATCGTCAAGCTCAAGCGCAGCCCCTATGCCCGCGCCAAGATCCGCTCCATCGATACGTCGCGCGCCCTGAAGGTGCCCGGCGTGGTGGGCGTCTACACCTACGAGGACGTGCCCAAGCGCCGCTTTACCATCGCCGGTCAGAGTTATCCGCAGCCGAGTCCCTACGACCGCCTGATTCTCGAGAACCTCGTGCGTTATCAAAACGAGGAGGTGGCGATCGTCGCCGCCGAGACCGAGGAGGCCGCCGACAAGGCACTCAAGCTCATCAAGATCGATTACGAGGTGCTCGAGCCCCTGCTCGACTTTACCCAGGCACTCGATAACGACATCGTGGTCCACCCCGAGGGCGACGTGACCTTTATGTTCCCGCAAGGCGGCGACGTTGCTCGCAACCTGGTGTGCAGCGGTACCAGCGATTTTGGCGACCTTGACGAGGCGTTCGCCCAGAGCGACATCGTCTTTGAGCGCACCTACACCAGCCAGGCCACGCAGACCGCGCCCATGGAAACTTTCCGCGCCTTCGCGACGACCGACGCGTTCGGCCGCATCTCGGTGACCACCTCGACGCAGGTGCCCTTCCACGTGCGCCGCATGGTCGCGCAGTCGCTCGACATCCCACAGTCGCAGGTGCAGGTCATTAAGCCGCGCATCGGCGGCGGCTTTGGCTCCAAGCAGACGGGCTGCTGCGAGATCTTCGTGGCGTTCGTCACCCAGCAGACCGGCCGTCCGAGCTACTGCTGCTACACCCGCGAGGAGACCATCACCGCGGGCAACTCGCGCCACCAGATGCAGATGACCGTTAAGCTGGGCGCCATGAACGACGGCACCATCACGGCCATCGATCTGCATACGCTGTCCAACGCCGGCGCGTACGGCGAGCACGCTACCACGACGATTGGCCTTTCGGGCCACAAGAGCCTGCCCATCTACAACCATGTGAAGGCGAGCCGCTTTAGCTGGGACGCCGTCTACACCAATACCAACCGCGGCGGCGCGTATCGCGGCTACGGTGCCACCCAGGGCCAGTTTGCCGTGGAGAGCGCCGTCAACGAGCTTGCCGACATGCTGCACATGGACCCCGCCGACCTGCGCCTTAAGAACATCGTGCGCGAGGGCGAGGTCATGCCGCAGTACTACAACGAGAAGCTCAACGCCTGCGCGCTCGACCGCTGCCTGCTGCGCGCGATGGACATGATCGGCTGGCGCGACAAGCCGCTGGCCGTCGACCTGGGCGATCGCGTGCGTGCCCTGGGCTGTGCGCTCACCATGCAGGGTTCGGGCATTTCCAACGTGGATATCGCCGGCATCGACATGCGCCTGGAAGAGGACGGCTTCATTACCATCGGCACCGGCGCCACCGATAACGGCATGGGCGTCGATACGATTCTGGCGCAGATTGCCGCCGAGGAGCTGGGCGTTGAAAGCTCGCTGATCGTGGTTCGCGGCGTGGACACCGACGTGTCGCCGTTCGACGCCGGCTCGTACGCGAGCTCGGGCACGTACGTGACGGGTCTGGCAGCCAAGAACGCCGCGACCGAGCTGCGCGAGAAGATTTGCGCCAAGGCTGCCCGGATGTGGGACGTGGACGCCGCCGATGTGGTCTTTGATGGTCAGTACGTGCGCCTGTCCGACGAGCGTGCCGCTCGCGAGCAGAACCGCTACCTCACGCTGCGCGACTTTGCCAACCTGTGCGTCAAGAACATCGCGGGTGGCGACGCGCTCACCTCGCACGCCTCTGCCTGCCTGCCCGTTTCGCCTCCGCCGTTTATGGCCGGCATTGCCGAGGTAGAGGTCGACAAGGCCACCGGCAAGGTGACCGTGGTGGACTACGCGGCGGCTGTGGACTGCGGCACCGTGATCAACGAGGCGCTCGCGCGCGTCCAGGCCGAGGGCGGCATTGCCCAGGGTATCGGCCACGCGCTCTACGAGATCGTCGAGCACGACGAACGCGGCCGCCTGCGCACCGGCAACTTTATGAGCTACAAGCTGCCCACGCGCCTGGATATCGGCAGCATTCGCGTGGCCTTTGAGCCGAGCTACGAGCCGACGGGCCCGTTTGGCGCCAAGTCGATCGGCGAGGTCGTCATCAACACGCCGCTCGCCGCCGTTGCCTCGGCCGTGGCACACGCCACCGGCCACCAGGTTCGCTCGCTGCCGATCACGCCCGAGAAGGCCCTGCTGGGGGAGTAGCGGGTCAGCGAATAAGTCGTAATGGGCGGGGCGGGGCAACTCGTCCCGCCTTTTGCACTCGTGGTGAGGTCGTGAGCTTGTAAAAGGTGTGCGTGCGCTTGCCGTTCGTATCTGCTATCATTCCTAGTCTGTGCGCTCATGCGGGCGTGGCGGAATTGGTAGACGCGCCAGATTTAGGTTCTGGTGGGATTCCCGTGAAGGTTCGAGTCCTTTCGCCCGCACCATCGCACCTGCGTCGGCCCTGGCCGTCGCGACACTTTGTTGCATAAAGGTACCAGCACCTCAGATAAGCTGGGCAGTATGAGGAGGAACGTGTTGAACATCACCGCTTCTGACGTCAAGGACGCCAAGCTCACCGCTACGGTCACCATCCCGGCCGCCGACGTCGACGCCGCGATCAAGAAGGCCTACAAGGACACCGCCAAGAAGTACCGCTTCCCGGGCTTCCGTGCCGGCAAGGCCCCCCGTCCGGTCATCGACTCCGCACTTGGCGCAGAGGCTACCCTCGCTCAGGCCACCAACGACCTGATCGCCGCCAACGAGCCCGCCGTCCTCAACGAGCTGGACATCGTCCCCACCAAGAATGGTGACTACAAGGACCTCGACCTCGCCAAGGATCACGAGGACTACACCTACACCGTCGAGTTCTCCCTGCGTCCTGCCGCTGAGCTCTCCTCCTTCGACGCCGTCGAGATCGAGATGCCCCCTGCGGAGGTCACCGAGTCCGAGATCAACAACCAGGTCGAGATGCTCCTCAACTACCGTGCCACCTTCGAGGACGTCGAGGGCCGCGCCGTCGAGGCCGAGGACTACGTCACCGTCGACCTCAAGGCCGTCGAGAACGCCGACAACTTCGCCGCCGAGGGCCGCATGCTCATCGCCGGTAGCGACAGCAACCCCAAGGAGTTCAACGAGGCCCTGATCGGCGCCAACGTTGACGACGTCAAGACCGTCACCTGGACCGACGAGGTCGAGGAGGGCGAGACTCACACCGTCGAGGTTGCCGTCAAGGGCATCAAGGTCCGCAACACCCCCGAGCTCACCGATGAGCTCGTCAAGTCCGACTTTGGCTTCGACAGCATCGACGCCATGCGCGACGCTATCAAGATCGAGATCGAGCAGGACAAGGCTTCCCGCCTCCCGGCCGAGAAGGAGAACCGTTGCGTCTCCGCTCTCGCCGAGCGCCTGCAGCTCGAGGAGATGGACGCCGACTACGAGCAGTCCGTCTTTGAGGAGCTTGGCCAGAACTTCCTGTCCAACCTCGCTGCCCGCGGCATGACGCTGGACACCTGGCTGCCCGCTTCCGGCTTGACCATGGAGCAGTTCATCGGCGACCTGCACAAGCAGGCCAACGACGTTGCCCGTGAGTCCCTGGCTCTCGACGCCCTCGCTCGTGAGCTCAAGATCGAGGTCACCGAGGACGACATCAACGCCGAGTTCGAGAAGGCCGGCGTCAAGGACGTCGAGGCTTCCAAGGCCGAGTTCATCGCCGATGGCCGCATGCCTGCCGTCCGCGAGTCCATCCGTCGCTCCAAGGCCGTCGACCACCTGGTCGAGAACGCCAAGGTGACCGAGGTCGACGAGACCGCCAAGGACGCCGAGTAATTCTCGCCACCTTGCCCGCGAGCGCATGCGTGCGCCCGTGATGGGGTAAAGTTATACACCGGTTATCCGGTAGCTTCGTACGGTGCCAGCCAATGCATAGCATGCGGGCACCGTACGTTTATCTAGAACCAATTTGGTCCGCAAGAGAGAAATGGAGATGCGTATGATCGCTAAGTTCGATTCCGCCCTCGTGCCATACGTTATCGAGCAGACGCCGCGCGGCGAGCGCAGCTACGATATCTATTCGCGCCTGCTCAACGACCGCATCATTTTCTTGGGCGAGGAGATCAACTCCGTCAGCGCCAACCTGGTCGTTGCCCAGCTGCTGCATCTTGAGAGCCAGGATGCCGAGAAGGATATCTCGCTCTACATCAATTCGCCCGGTGGCGAGGTCTACTCCGGCCTGGCAATTCTGGACACCATGAACTTCATTAAGCCGCAGGTCTCCACCATCTGCGTGGGTATGGCCGCGTCTATGGCCGCCGTGCTGCTTTCGGCTGGTGCCAAGGGCAAGCGCTTCTGCCTGCCGCACTCCAAGGTCATGATTCACCAGCCCAGCGGCGGTGCTCAGGGTCAGCAGACCGAGATCGAGATCGTGGCCGAGGAGATCAAGAAGACCCGTCGCGAGCTCAACCAGATTCTGTCCGACGCGTCGGGCCAGCCCATCGAGAAGGTCCAGGCCGATACCGAGCGCGACAACTACCTGACCGCTGCCGAGGCCCTCGACTACGGCCTGATCGACCGTATCGTCACCTCGCGCGACCTCGCCGCGAAGGACGCCTAGGATGGCCGGTAACATACAGGACAACTTCGACGAGAACGGCAACCCCATCCGCTGCTCCTTCTGCGGAAAAGAGCAGGGACAGGTCCGTCGTCTCGTAAAGGGTCCGACCAACATCTTTATCTGCGACGAGTGCGTTGCCGCCTGCTCCGAGATCTTGGAGGAGTCGCTGGCTTCGGACTTTATGGATGCTGCCCGCAATGGCAAGCTGCCGGGCTTCCTCAACGACCACGGTCAGCCGGCATCCCAGCCTGCCGTGGACCCCGAGGCCGAGGGCTTTGAGCTCGAGGACGACCGCCAGGTCATCACGCACGTGCCTACGCCGCACGAGATCTATGACGAGCTTTCGGCCTATGTTATGGGCCAGGAGGACGCCAAGCGTGCCATGTCGGTTGCCGTGTACAACCATTACCGCCGCGTGATCGAGGGCGGTGCTGCGCTTTCGGCCTTTGACGATGGCTTGGACTCGCAGCTCGACGATGATATGGACGAGGTGGAGCTCGCCAAGTCCAACATTTTGCTGCTCGGTCCCACCGGTACCGGTAAGACCCTGCTCGCTCAGACGCTCGCGCGCATCCTCGAGGTGCCGTTTGCCATCGCCGATGCCACCGCGCTCACCGAGGCTGGTTACGTTGGCGAGGACGTGGAGAACATCCTGCTCAAGCTCATCAATGCTGCCGATGGCGACATTGAGCGCGCTCAGGTGGGCATTATCTACGTGGACGAGATTGACAAGATTGCCCGCAAGGCCGAGAACCTCTCCATTACCCGCGATGTCTCGGGCGAGGGTGTGCAGCAGGCGCTGCTTAAGATTCTTGAGGGCACGGTGGCCAGCGTTCCGCCTACCGGTGGCCGCAAGCATCCCCAGCAGGAGCTGCTGCAGATCGACACGACTAACATCCTGTTTATCTGCGGCGGTGCCTTTGTGGGTCTGGACAAGATCATCGCCGACCGCGTGGGCAACAAGGGCGTGGGCTTTAACTCCGAGATCGCCGGCCCCACCTCTGTCGACGAGAACGACCTGCTGCGTCAGGTGCTCCCGCAGGACCTCAACGCCTTTGGCATGATCCCCGAGTTCGTGGGCCGTACGCCCGTTGTCACCCAGACGCAGGCGCTCGACGAGGACGACCTGGTGTCGATTCTGACCGAGCCCAAGAACGCCGTGGTGCGTCAGTACCGCAAGATGTTCCAGCTCGAGGACGTTGAGCTTGAGTTTGAGGCCGCGGCCCTGCACGAGATCGCCCGTATGGCGCTCGCCCGCAAGACCGGCGCCCGCGGCCTGCGTTCCATCTGCGAGGACGTGCTTCAGCAGACGATGTTCGACCTCCCCAGCGAGGAGGGTGTCGCCAAGGTCATCGTGACCGAAGCGGCGGTTAAGGGCGAAGAACAGCCCCAACGCATCTACGGGTAAACCTGCCAAAAACGTGCTTGCAAATAGCCTCCGACCATCCGCGGTCGGAGGCTATTTTATATATACGCAAAACACCCAACTACCTGTGTTATTCTGTGTGTTTGTTTAAGCCTCAGCGAAGTCATATCAGACTGAAGTAATCGATACCTAAGGGGAGGAATGCAGACCCTAGCGGGCCTACATTCCTCCCCGACGGGCAAGGGAGAGATATATGGAAGAGATGCCCAAGAACTACGATCCGTCGACCAATGAGCCGGCGATCCTGCAGAAGTGGCTTGACGGCGGCTACTACAAGCGCCGTGAGGGCGTGGGCGACTGCACCGTCACCATTCCGCCTCCCAACGTGACCGGCAAGCTCCACATGGGCCACGCCACCGACGACTCCATCCAGGACGCCGTCATCCGTATGGCCCGCATGCGCGGCAAGTCCACGCGCTGGGTGCTCGGCACCGACCACGCCGGTATCGCTACGCAGACCAAGGTCGACAAGAAGCTCAAGAGCGAGGGCATCAGCCGCCTGGAGATCGGCCGCGACAAGTTTGTCGACGCCTGCTGGGACTGGACCCACGAGTACGGCGGCATCATCGTCGAGCAGATCAAGCGCATGGGCTGCTCCGTCGACTTCGACAACGAGCGCTTCACCATGGACGAGGACTACGCGCAGGCCGTGCGCAAGGTGTTCTGCGACTGGTACCACGACGGCCTGATCTATCGCGGCAAGCGCATCGTCAACTGGTGCCCCAACTGCACTACCGCTATCTCGGACGACGAGGCCGAGTACAAGGACGAGAAGGGCCACCTGTGGCACCTGCGCTACCCGCTGACCGAGCCGGTCAACGGCCAGGACTACATCGTCGTCGCTACCACGCGCCCCGAGACCATGCTCGGCGACACGGGCGTCGCTGTCTCCCCGAAGGACCCCGAGAAGGCCGCCTTTGTGGGTAAGACCGTCAAGCTCCCCATCGTCGACCGCGAGATCCCTATCTTTGAGGATTGGCATGTCGACGCCAACTTCGGTTCCGGCTTTGTTAAGGTCACCCCGGCTCACGACCCCAACGACTACGCCATGGGTCAGGCCCACGACCTGCCGCAGATCAATATCTTCGACGAGCACGCGGTGGTCGTCGAGGGCTACGGCGAGTTTACCGGCATGAACCGCGACGAGTGCCGCGAGGCCGTCGTCAAGTGGTTTGACGAGCACGGTCTGCTCGACCACGTCGAGGAGCTCGACCACTCCGTCATGCACTGCTACCGTTGCGACTCCGCCCTGGAGCCGTGGCTGTCCGAGCAGTGGTTCGTCGCCGTCGACAAGCTCAAGGGGCCGGCGCTCGACGCCGTCAACTCCGGCAAGGTCACCTTCCACCCCGCGCGCTGGACGCAGACCTACACCACCTGGATGGAGAACCTCAAGGACTGGTGCATCAGCCGCCAGCTGTGGTGGGGCCACCGCATCCCCGTGTTCTACTGCGAGGACTGCGGCTGGGAGGACGCCCTCACCGAGGACACCGACGTGTGCCCCAAGTGCGGCGGTCATCACGTGCATCAGGACGAGAACGTGCTGGACACCTGGTTCAGCTCGCAGCTGTGGACCTTCGCCACGCAGGGCTGGCCGCAAAAGCCGGAGCTGCTCGAGGGCCATCACCCCACGACGGCGCTCGTCACCGCGCGCGACATCATCGCGCTGTGGGTCGCTCGCATGGTCATGAGCTCGCTGTACTTCTTGGACGAGGTGCCGTTTAAGGATGTCGTCATCTACCCGACGATCCTGGCCAAGGACGGCAGCCGCATGTCCAAGTCCAAGGGCAACGGCGTTGACCCCATGGACCTCATTGGCATGTATGGCGCCGACGCCATGCGCTACAACCTGCTCACGTTGTGTACCAACAACCAGGACGTCAAGTTCGACGCGAACATCGATAAGAAGACCAAGAAGCTCATCGACAGCCCGCGTACCGACCAGGCCAAGTCGTTTGTGACCAAGATCTGGAACGCCAGCCGCTTCCTGCTTATGAATATGGAGGGCTACACGCCCGGCGAGCCCGTCGTGGAGACGCCGGCCGACGCCTGGATGTTCAGCCGCCTGGCCAAGGCCGTCAAGATGGTCACCGAGGGTATCGAGCAGTACACCTTTGGCGACATGGCCCGCGGCGTGCAGCAGTTCTTCTGGAACGAGGTCTGCGACTGGTACGTTGAGGTCACCAAGGCCCGCCTGAAGGGCGAGGGCCGTCTGCAGGCCCAGCGCAACCTGATCTTTGTGCTCGACACCTCCATTCGCCTGATGCACCCGCTCATGCCGTTTGTCACCGAGGAGATCTGGGACAACATGCCGGCGAGCGTGCTCGACCTGGACGCCGAGGGTAACGTGGACCGCGCCGAGGCGCTCATGATCGCCAAGTGGCCCGAGCCCACCGACTACGCCAAGTATGTTGATGAGGATGCCGAGCGCGCGTTTGAGCTGTGCCGCACCGTCGTGTCTGCCGCCCGCGCCACGCGTTCGCGTTATCGCTTGAGCCCCAAGGCTGAGCTCGACGTGGTCGTGCGCGCCGGTGCCGAGGACATCGAGAAGCTCGAGAGCCTGCGCTCCACGATTGAGCCGCTGGCGAACACCGCCTCGCTGGTCATGGGTACCGACGTCGAGAAGCCGGCTGCGAGCATCGCCGTGGTCGATAGCGGTGTCGAGGTCTTTGTGGTGCTCGAGGGCAAGGTTGATCTTTCGGCCGAGAAGGCGCGCCTGGAGAAGGAGATCGCCGCTGCGCAGAAGGAGCTCGCCGGCTGCGAGAAGACCCTTGCTAACGAGGGCTTTGTTGCCAAGGCCGCGCCTGCGGTGGTCCAGAAGAAGAGGGACCGTGCAGCTGAGCTCAAGGAGACCCTGGTGGCGCTGACTGCTCAGGTTGCTGACTTCTCGTAAGGCTTGCTGAGGGGCGCGTCCCGACGCTTTGCTCGCTACTGCGGACAGTCCTGCGCAAGACGGACAGCACATTAAGTGCTGTCCTTTGCGTGCGGAACTTGTATCGAGCAAAGCGTCGGGCCGCTCCCAGTTCGTTTACGTGGTTGTTTGCAACTGGTTAGTTAGGGCCACTGGGTTGTGGTCTTGATCTCGCTGCAAAGCGGTATTTGTCTGATATTTTGAATGGGAGGGGCTCGTTGTTTATTACGGGCCTCTTTTTATGTTGAGGGGACTTTGGGTTATGGCTAAGCGTTCTGGGTCGTATGTCGTTCCTTTTGAGTTTGATTTGCTTTCGTTTGATGAGGCTGTGGGGCTTGCTGCTGATACGGGGCGGATTTCTGGGGATGCTGGTCCTCTGCTCGAGACGGTTGTCGATATGCTCGATGAGCTGGGACGTCCGGACGAATATTTTGATTGCATTCAGGTCGCCGGTACCAATGGCAAGACTTCGACTACGCGTTTTTCGGCTGCCATCCTTCGTGGTGAGGGGTTAAAGACCGCGCTTTATACGTCGCCGCAGCTTGTGCGCTATCCCGAGCGCATGGAGGTCGATGGGTGCGTTGTGAGCGATGAGGCGTTTGCCCGTGGTGTTTCGGCTGCTGTCGAGGCGGGACATCGCGTGAATGCCCGTCGTGTGGCGGCGGGGGAGCGTACCTATACCATCACGCCGTTTGACTTGCTGACGGCCGCCGCGCTTGTGGTGTTTGCCGAGGCCGCGGTGGATGTCGCCATGCTCGAGGTCGGCATGGGCGGACGCTGGGATGCCACGAGTGCGACCGATCCCGTGGCCGTCGCTATTACGGGCATTGGGCTCGATCACACACGTATTTTAGGCGACACGCTCGAGGCCATTGCGGGGGAGAAGGCTGCGGTCATTAAACCCGGGCGCCTGGTTGTACTGGGTGAGGGCACGCATGAGGCGAGCGTTCAACGCGTGATGGATGCTCGTTGCCGCGAGTGCGGCGTTGTGCCGCTTGTGGTAACCCACGCCACGACTAAGATGCCGGAGCACGTGGGCGATACGGTTGAGTTTAGCTGCACTACGCCGCGTGTCATCTATACGTCGAGCATGGTTAAGCCGGCGTATCAGCCGCAGAATGCCGCGTGCGCGATTATGCTGTGCGAGGGGTATCTGGGTCGCGAGCTCGATCATGACAAGCTCGATGCGTCGCTTATGGGCTGCCCCACGCCGGGCCGATTTGATGTGCTGGGAACTGATCCGCTCAAGTTGATCGACGCCTGCCATAACCCTCAGAGCTGCGAGAACTTTGTGAGCGCGCTGGACGAGATCGATCCGTGCGTAGAGAATCGCCCCACGCTGCTGTGCGCCGCGCTGGCCGACAAGGACGTGGCAGGCATTGTCGACGTGTTAATCCCGGCTTTCCCGCGCGTGGTCGTAACCCAGACCGATTCCGATCGCGCCCTGCCGGCGGAGGAGCTCGCCGCCCTCGTTGATGCCTATAAGCTCGCGGGCGTATACCCGAGCGTGTCCGAGGCCCTCGCTGCCTTCGATGCCGCGGGCGAGCCCTTCGTAGCAGCCGGCACCATCACCCTAGCCGGCGAAGTAGCGGGGCTGCTCCGTTAACCCATCCCCTCATCAGTTGCGGTGAAATACGGACTGTTTTACAAGCCAGAAGCCTCAAACAGTCCGTATACCACCGCAACTTAAAAGTAGTCAATTTGGGACGGGGCTATTTTGACTACCCTGCTCCTCGAGTTGACTTGCTTGCCACGAAATGGGCTTATCTACTACGTTTTGGCGACTACTCTCGACCACACGGAAAATCGTGAAATCAAAATCGCAGGTAGACGGCTTGCTGATTTTTAAAAAAGACCCGCATGGTCGACCTATGCGGGTTAAACGTAGTAGATAGCCCGCTTTCGTGGTGAATCGTTGGCAGGATGCGGCAAAGGGACAGCCCCTTTGCCGCATTGCCTAGTCTAGGCGGACCGGATCGTGGGGGTAGGCGTTGAGAATCTCGACGCCGGACTCGGTCACCAGGGCCAGGTCCTCGATGCGGACGCCGGTACGGCCGGGGAGGTAGATGCCCGGTTCGATGGAGAACGTCATGCCTGGCTCTACGACTTGCTCGTTGACCAGCGAGACGTCGCCCGGCTCGTGGTCCTGCAGGCCGATCGAGTGTCCCAAGCGGTGCGTAAAGTACTGCCCATAGCCTGCGTCCTCGATCACATCGCGTGCGGCGCGGTCCAGGTCGCACATGCGAACGCCCGGTGCGATGAGCCCCTCGGCGGCTTCGTTGGCGCGGCGCACGATGTCGTAGATGCGTACGGTTTCCTCGTCCGGCTCACCCCAAAAGAACGTGCGCGTCATGTCCGAGCAGTAGTAGCGATGGCGTCCGCCAATGTCGAACAGCACCACGTCGCCGCGCTTGAGCACGGTATCGTCGGGTTCATGATGCGGGTCGCCGGCGTTGGCGCCAAAGCTCACGATGGGCGGAAAGCTAAAGCCCTCGCAGCCGTGCTTGCGATACAGACTGAGCATCTGGTCGGCAATTTCGCGCTCCGTCACGCCCTCGTGGACGAGCTTGATGGCATCGGCCATCACGGCGTCGTTGGCAGCCGAGGACACGCGCATAAGCTCCTGCTCGGTAGCGTCCTTGTACGTGCGTGCGGCGGTGACGGCAAAATCGCCCAGGAAAAACTCACTGGCGGCGTGGCACTCTATGAGGGGCATCAAAAAGCCGGAGCGCATGACGGTATCGATGCCAAGCGGCTTGATCGGATCGACCTCGCGCGCGATGGCATCGGTCACGATATCGGTATCGGTGTGGTAGGCAACGCGGGCATTGTCGTATTCCGGCAGCTGGTGCAGGGCGTTGACTAGGATTACCGGCTCGGCATTGCGCGCGAGCAGCACGCCGCAAAAACGCTCGAACATATCGGCATAAAAGCCGGTCAGGTAATAGATTGACCACGGGTCGTTTACGAGCAGCTGTGCGCCGGGGTGCTGGGCCTCGAGCGCATCGAGCACGCGTGCCACACGCTGGTCATCGACATGTGCCATGAAACATCCTTTCGCTAGGCTGCCACCATGGTATCCCAAGCCCGGCACATAGGGACGTTCCTTTTATGCCGGCACCTGGGGACACTCCTTGCAAAAGCAGCTAAAAGAGCCCGTCCTAAATTAGCTGCTTAGGCTGGGTCGATGTCCATGCTGGCGATGAGGTCGATGCCCGTGTGGAGGAGGTCTTCCAGCACGACGTCGCCCATACGGACGGGGGCGTCGATGATCAGGCCGCGGATGAGGTCCATCGTCTGGGCGTGGACTGTCAGCGGGATGGCTTCGGCCGTGCGCACGGGCAGCAGCGCCTCGTCGCCGCCGGATACGGCAACGGTGGTGGTAAGCACGCGCATGGGACAGGTGAGTTCCTGATGCGCGAACGTATCGCCGCGCGGGCAGCTGTTGCCGGTCACGGAGCGCACCTCTACCACGGCGCCGTCTGCGCCGCGCTCCACCTCTACGGTCAGGAGGCACTCGGATGGGCAGGTGGTGCAGTTGAACTGCAGTGTCTCGATCGCGTTTATGCTCATGGCCTTACGCCTCCTCTACGGGGTCGACGGACAGGACAATCTCGCTAACACCTTGGTCGAGTGCGTGCTGAATCACCTTTGCCGGCAGCGGGAAGCTTTCCATGACGCTCGGTTTTAACGGGCGGACCTTGCCTGCAAACAGCTCCTCGTCGCCTGCCAGAATACGTACGCGGGCGGCATCAACCGGTCGGCGCACACGGAAGTTGAGTTTGGTGAGTGCCACAGCCGTAATGCGTCCCGGCAGTGCGTAGCCCGCGATACCGGCAGGGGAGACCGTGAGCTGGCAATTCGCGCCCGTCTCGACATCCGCGCTGCCACCCAGCGCGTACGCCGCCGCGGCCGCGCCGGCGCGCTCGGACTCGGTCGTTACATTGTCTGCCAGGTCGTGCACGTGCAGCACGTTGCCGCAGGCAAAGATGCCCGGCACGCCCGTTTGCAGGTTCTGGTCCACCACGGCGCCGCGCGTACGTGGGTCAAGCTCAACGCCCGCGCCTACCGAAAGCTCGTTTTCGGGAATCAGACCCACCGAAAGCAGCAGCGTGTCGCACGGAACAACGCGCTCGGTTCCCGGAATGGGTGCCAGGTGCTCGTCGACTTGGCTCACCTCGACGGCCTCCACGCGATCGTGTCCGATCACGCGCGTGACAGTGGTGGACAGGTGCAGCGGAATGCCAAAGTCGTCCAGGCAGTTCTTGACGTTTCGGCGCAGACCGTTGGCGTATGGCATGAGTTCGTACACGCCCTCGACCGAAATCCCCTCGAGCGTGCAGCGGCGCGCCATGATCAGCCCGATGTCACCCGAGCCCAAAATGACGGCGCGCGAGCCGGGTTTTAGGTTCTCGATATTGATGTATCGCTGCGCCAAGCCGGCCGTAAACACGCCGGCGGGTCGGCTGCCGGGAATCTTGATCTCGCTGCGTGTGCGCTCGCGGCAACCCATGGCAAGGACGACCGCGCACCCGTTGAGCTGCAACATTCCGGTGGGGCTCATGAGCGTGACGGTGTGGACCGCGGCGTCTTCCGGGGACTCGCCCGAATCAATCCCAAGCACCATGCTGTCCAAGAACAGCGCAATGTCGGTCGCGCGCACCTGGTCGATAAAGCGCTGCGCGTATTAGGGGCCGGTGAGCTCCTGCTTAAAGTGCGAAAGGCCAAAACCGGGATGAATGCACTGGCGGAGGATGCCGCCCAAGTGTTGCTCGCGCTCCACGATAGCAACGCGCGCGCCGGCCTTATGCGCGGCAAGTGCGGCAGCCATGCCGGCGGGGCCGCCTCCGATAACGACCACGTCGAAGGCCTGCGTCGGTACTGCCTCAACGGCGTCGTTATCAAACGCGCTCGATTTGAATGCCGCCATCCTAGCGCACCCCCTTTAAAGGTCCCTCAACGAGCCACGAGCCAGTGTCCTCCAGCAGCACCTCGCTGGGGTCGCAGCCCAGCTCGCGCGCTAGGATGGCCACCACGCGGCTCTGGCAGAAGCCACTCTGGCAGCGGCCCATGCCCGCGCGGCAGCGGCGTTTGACGCCCTCGACCGAAACCGCACCCGGACGGCGCCGAATCGCGGCCACGATCTCGGCCTCGGGCACCGTCTCGCAGCGGCAGACTATCTGCCCCCACGCGGGGTCAGACTCAATGAGCTCCTCCTTGCGCGCAAGCGGCGCACGGTCGAAGTCGTCCGGCGCGCGGCGAATTGGGTTCCAGTCCGCCCGCTCGTGCAGCTCCACGCCCGCTTCACGCATCACAAGCTCCATGCGCTCGGCAATGGCCGGCGCGCTTGCCACGCCCGGCGACTGAATGCCCGCCGCCTGGAACAGCCCCGGCACCACGGCCGACTGTCCAATAAAGAAGTCGTTCGTTCCCTGAATGACCGGACGCCCGCCGGCAAATGCGCGCACCACGCGGCGCGTATCCAGATCGGGCACTAGCTTGTGCGCGCCGGTCAGCAGCGCGTTCACATCGCTCGCATAGGTCTGAGTGTCGCCCGGCTCGCGCACGGCAGCCGTCGCGGTAATCACGGTGTTGCCATGTACGGTGCCCGTCACGATAACGCCCTTCGACACCGGCGTCGGCACGGGGTAGAGCGGCATGAGCGCACGCGGCTCCTTGTCCAGCACCACGATGTTGCCCTGGCGCCATACCATCTGAAACTCCTCGGCGCCCGCCATATGCGAGATGTCCGCGGCACCGTTGCCCGCGGCGTTAATCAGGTACCGACAGTGTACGTCGCCGGCGGGTGTCACCAGCGTAAAGCGCGCGTAGCCTTCGCCTTCGGCAGCAACGCCTTTGTCATCCGAGCGAACAACCTCTATCGCCTTCACCGGCGCGGAGCGCATAAACGTCACGCCGTTGGCGACGGCGTTTTCCAGCGCAGCGATGGCCACTTCAAACGGGTCGACGTAACCGGTCGAAGGGCACCACAACGCGCACGTCGCCTTAGCACTCGCGCGCGGCTCCAGCTCGTGGATGCGCTCGGGGCCGATAATCGACAGCTCGGGCACGCCGTTGGCAAGGCCATTCTGGCGCAGCTTCTCTAGGTGCGCGCGGTCTTCATCGTTGAAGCCCAGCACCATCGAACCGGTGCGGCAAAACAAAAAGCCCAGCTCCTGGGCCCACGTGCCATATAGCTCGCAACCACGGGCGTTGACCTTCGCCTTTACGGTGCCCGGCGCCGGATCGTAGCCAGCGTGCACCAGGCCGCCGTTGGCCTTCGACGCGCCCAGCGCGATATCGTTTGCTGCCTCGACCACGCAAATGGACAGGTCAAATCGCGCGAGCTGCCGCGCGATGGCGCACCCCGTAATGCCCGCGCCCACAATTGCGATATCAAACGTTTCTGCCACGGTGCCTCCCAGACGAGTTGACAGGCTGTCAATAAGACTATCCTACGGTCTGCACACCCCCAGCGCGGCGGCAATGCGGTGAACAGCCCCGCAACACCCGCCAACGGCTGGCGAGGGGAGACCCGGCACGGATGTTGGCCTCGTCTGCCGACAGCTACGGCAACCGTTCGTCTTGATCTGTAACAGTAAGAGGGGTTTTGGAGCCCAAGATGTTTCAGATCGAGATTGAAGTCGGGGAGGGACTTCTGTTTCTCGGTCTGTAACATCTAGACCCGGATTCCGCTTCCACCTGTTACAGATTGAGATGTTTGTGTCCGCGCCAGCCCCGTACCTAGCCGTGGTCCCATATAAACAAACCCCGTGGTAAACTTGACCGGACTGTTAATATTCCGAAAGGTACCCGTAATGTCCAAGTACATCTCCGAGCTCATGTCGCCGCAGCTTATGGGCGTCGTCTATGCTTTCGTTGGCTTTATCATCGCCCTGTATGTGCTGTCGGTCGTCTATGTGTTCATCGACGCTCGCCGCCGCGGCGCCAGCGCCTACGTGGCATGGGGCATCATCGCCCTCATCCCGTTTGTGGGCCTCATTGCCTACCTGGTCCTGCGCCCGCACTCCTACGCGGCCGACCGCGAGGAGCAGGAGCTGGACATGGCCCTGCGCGAGCGCCAGCTTGCCCAGTATGGCACCTGCCCGCAGTGCGGCGCCCCCATCGAGAAGGACTTTGTCGTCTGCCCGGTGTGCGATACCCAGGTTCGCAACGTGTGCCCCAGCTGCCATCGACCGCTCGATGCGCACTGGAAGGTCTGCCCCTACTGCCGAACTCGCATCCAGTAACGCATCCATCGCCGGACCGGCCGCAAGCTACGGGCACGCCGCAAGCCACGCGCGCGCCACACCCCGCCCCCACACGATGAAGCATGCGTAGAAAATCGCCCGCCGTGCCATTAAGGTGCGGCGGGCGCTTGTATACCAAGGCAACCTGCCTATAATGATGCAAGTCAAAAACGCCGAGCGCATCGCACGCACTTGCATCAGGCATCCGAGAGGAGAAAACATACCCATGAAGGCACTCTACAATGACGGTTCGGTGGCCGAACTCCCGCAGGACGAGGTCACGCACGTCATCCGCCACTCCGCCGCGCACATCATGGCGCAGGCCATCAAGCGCCTCTATCCCGAGGCCGACTTTGCCTACGGCCCCGCGACCGACAGCGGTTTTTACTACGACGTCGACCTGCCCGAGGGCGTCAAGATCAGCGAGGACGACTTCCCCGCGATCGAGGCCGAGATGAAAAAGATCGTCAAGGAGAACCTCAAGTTCACCGTGTTCGAGAAGCCCCGCGCCGAGGCCATCGCCCTTATGGAGGAGCGCGGCGAGAAGTACAAGGTCGAGCACATCGGCGACCTGGACGACGACGCCCGCATCACCTTCTACCAGCAGGGTGGCTACATCGACATGTGCGTCGGCCCCCACATCTGCTACACCAAGGCGCTCAAGGCCTTTAAGCTCACCGGCGTCTCTGGCGCCTACTGGAAGGGCGACAAGGACAACAAGATGCTCACCCGCATCAACGGCGTCGCCTTTGCAACCAAGGAAGAGCTCGACGAGCACATGCACATGCTGGAGGAGGCCAAGAAGCGCGACCACCGCAAGATCGGCCGCGAGATGGACCTCTTTATGATGCGCGACGAGGCCCCCGGCTTCCCATTCTTCCTGCCCAACGGTATGGTCCTTAAGAACACGCTGCTGGACTACTGGCGCGAGATTCACCACAAGGCCGGCTACGTGGAGATCTCCACGCCGCTCATCATGAACAAGCAGTTGTGGAAGACCTCGGGGCACTGGGACCACTACAAGGACAACATGTACTCCACCGTCATCGACGACGAAGAGTACTGCATTAAGCCCATGAACTGCCCGGGCGGCGTGCTGGTGTACGCCTCCAAGCCGCACTCTTACCGCGAGCTGCCCATCCGCGCCGGAGAGATTGGCCTGGTGCACCGCCACGAGCTGCGCGGCGCCCTGCACGGCCTGTTCCGCGTGCGCTGCTTTAACCAGGACGACGCCCACCTGTTTGTGCGTCCCGACCAGCTGACTGACGAGATCGTGGGCGTGGTCAACCTCATCGACTCCGTGTACCAGAAGTTCGGCTTTAAGTACCACGTTGAGCTTTCCACCCGCCCCGAGGACTCCATGGGTTCGGACGAGGATTGGGCTCGCGCCGAGGAGGGCCTGCGCACCGCTCTGGAGAAGCTGGGCATGGACTACGAGGTCAACGAGGGCGACGGCGCCTTCTACGGCCCCAAGATCGACTTCCACCTGGAGGATTCGCTCGGCCGTACTTGGCAGTGCGGCACCGTCCAGCTCGACTTCCAGATGCCGCTCAACTTTGACCTGGAGTACGTGGACGCCGACGGCACCAAGAAGCGCCCCATCATGCTGCACCGCGTATGCTTTGGCTCCATCGAGCGTTTCATCGGTATTCTGATTGAGCACTTTGCGGGCAAGTTCCCCACTTGGCTGGCTCCCGTGCAGGTCAAGGCGCTTCCCGTCTCTGAGAAGAGCCGCGACTACGCCCACGAGGTGTGCGCCAAGCTGGAGGAGGCCGGCATTCGCGTGGTCTGCGACGACCGCGACGAGAAGATCGGCTACAAGATCCGCGAGGCCCGCAGCATCGACCGCGTGCCCTACATGCTCATCCTGGGCGAGAAGGAGGTCGAGGCCGGCAACATTTCCGTCCGCGATCGCTCCAACGAGACCGTTCAGATGAGCGTTGACGAGTTTGTTGCGAAGGTGACCGAGGAGATTAAGACCCGCGCCTAAGGCAAGCTTCACAACAATTAATAAAGGCGACCGTCCACAAAGGGCGGTCGCCTTTTTCTTACCAAAATAAGAAAAGTCGCTGGTTGAGCGGCTTTTTTTGTTGCACAAAAAGGTACAGGTTTTTGTATCTTTCGACAGACGACATTATACGAGCAATCAATCAGCGTTTGCCCAGATTACGCAAAATGTACTGCTAGTAGGTACATCTCCATACCCCTCTACAAAAACCTGTACTTTTGCGACTGCGCCTAGCTGCGAGCGAGAAGCCTGTTCTAAACGCCCCTGCATTTGCGTGCATCGCAAAGTCAAAAGAGGGGGCGAGAACATGGAACAGACGGCGCGGCGCCAAGAGCAGCTGCCGGGCGCATTTAACGGCGCCACTACCAACAGCCAGCACGGCCGCGTCCGCTGGTATCTGGTCCACACCCCCCATGGAAAAGAGCGCGAGATCTGTGAAAAGGTCCGCTGCATTATCCCGCATGAGCTGATGCAGGACGCTTTTGTGATGCAAAAGGAGTTCTGGTTTAAGCGGGACGGCGCATGGTCGCTCCAAACCAAGCCCATGTATAAGGAATATTTCTTCGTCGCTACGCACGATGCCGCTGCGCTCGATAGGGCTTTGGCCCAGTTGAGCTTTGGCTGTCGCATCGCCGGCAGTAGGGAGCGGGCGTACATGCCCATGCCGGACGATGCGCAGGATTGGTACCGCAGCGTGCTCGATGACGACGGTGTGGTGCGTAACAGCATTGCGCGTATAGAAGACGGCGTGCTGCATATAGAGCAGGGGCCCTTGGTGGGGCAAGAGGCCCGCGTAAAGAAGATCGACCGTCATAAGCGTTGGTGTCTGGTGGACGTAGGCGAGGGTGACTCCGCATTTAGGGAATTACTTCCGCTCGACGTGCCCAGCAAAACGTAAGGGAGACGTTGCATCAGCAATTCGTTCGCAATTTGAATTCATGGACGGGGGGGGGTTCCTGGGGACAGGGACGTAAGTTCTATCGTGACTGCTAATAAAGAAGTGACAGAGAGTAATGCGCCCGCGGGGGCGGCGCTGATTGCACAGGCTATGAGCCAGCGTGAGGGCGTCGGCCGCTATAAGGCTGTGCAATCCATCATGGACTGGGACAACTCGCGCCTGGCCTACCGCGCCGTCAAGCGCACGTTCGACATCGTGTTCAGCGGCTGCGTGCTGGCCGTCATTGCCGTGCCGAGTTTGGTGCTTGCCGCCGCCATCCGCCTGGAGAGCGAGGGCAGCCCTTTCTACAGCCAGATCCGCGTTGGCCAGACCCGCCCCGACGGCAGCCTGACCACCTTCCGCATGTGGAAGTTCCGCTCCATGTACAGGGACGCCGACGAGCGCCTCGCCGAGCTCAAGGAGCGAAACGAGATCGCCGGCGCCATGTTCAAGATGAAGGAAGACCCGCGCGTCACCAAGATCGGCAAGTTCATCCGTAAGCACTCCATCGACGAGTTCCCGCAGTTCGTGAACGTGTTCCTGGGCCAGATGTCCGTCGTGGGCCCGCGCCCGCCGCTGCCCAACGAGGTGGCCGAGTATACAGAATTCGACCTGCAGCGTCTGGCGGTTAAGCCCGGGATCACCGGCTGGTGGCAGGTCACGGACCGCAACGATACCGACTTCGACGGCATGGTTCGACGTGATCTCGAGTACATCGCCAAACGCGGTCCCATCACGGACCTGAAGATTGTTCTCCTCACGGTCGTTGAGGTCTTTACCGGTGGCGGTGCTTGCTAAATGGCTGAACCGATTAGAGTAGCTCAGGTTGTTGGCAAGATGGTTGGCGGCGGCGTCGAGGCCGTCGTCATGAATTACTACCGCCATATTGATCGCAGCAAAGTGCAGTTCGATTTTCTTGTCGATTCCGATTCGACGCTTGTTCCCCGCGAGGAGATTGAATCTTTAGGTGGCAGGGTTTTTGAGATTCCTCCCTACCAGCATGTTGTCGAATACCAGCGAGAGCTTCAGCGCCTCTTTAAGGAAGAGAACTGGAAGATTGTGCACAGCCATATCAATGCGCTTTCTGTCTTTCCGCTTCGCGCTGCTAAGAAGGCGGGCATACCTGTGCGTATAGCCCACAGCCACTCTACAAGCGGAAAGGGGGAGTTTGCTAAAAATGTCATCAAAGGCTCTTTGAAGCTGTTCTCAACAAGGTATCCGACTGATTTGGCAGCCTGCACCGAGCATGCTGGAAAATGGCTGTTCGGTTCATCCCGTTTTACTGTTTTTAATAATGCTATCGATTTGAACAACTTTTCTTTCAATCGATCGATTAGGGACGAGCGACGTGCTGAGCTCGGAGCGAAGGACGATACGCTGGTATTGGGGAATATCGGTAGGTTCATCTCTCAGAAGAACCAGCTGTTTTTGCTTGATGTTTTCAAGGCAGTGCATGCTCAGAATCCTGATTCCATCCTTGTCGTCTGCGGCGATGGAAAACTGAGACCTCAAGCGGAGGAAAAGGCATGCTCACTTGGCATTGCCTCGGCGGTGCGTTTTCTCGGCCAGATTTCTGATGTGCAGGACGTCTATCAGTCGCTCGATTTATTCGTGCTCCCCAGCCTGTACGAGGGCCTCGGAATGGTCGCGATTGAGGCCCAGGCTTCCGGCCTCCCGTGCATCTGCTCTGAAAGGGTCCCCAACGATGTTGCGTTATCCAGTCGGTGCAGCTTCGTTCCGTTGAGTATGGGCGTCGAGGGGTGGTCCAAAGCGATCCTTGCCGCTCGCAGAGATGTCCTTGATCGCTCCGATCCTCATTCATCTCCGGGGTTTGAATCTTATGACATCTTTAAAGCGGCGCCCAAGCTTGAAGAGTACTACCTGAAGCTATTTGAAACGGTGAATTAATGAAAATCTGTATTTTAACGTGGCTCCATAACCAAAATTTCGGCACGTTGCTTCAGGCTTATGCCTTGCAGCAGTTTTTGAAGTCCGAGGGTCATGATGTTGTTGACGCTGACTATCTTCCCTGCGTCAAAGAAAAGCTACTGAACTGGGCGATTAACCGAAATTCTTTCGATTTGTTTGCCGGTAAAGCGCATGAGCTGCTCAATCGTAAGAAGGAGCATGACGACTTCGGTTCCTCGACTGCTGACGTTTTCAATCGCTTTTTGAGTCAGAATATCGTGACTACTGAACGAATTACCGATACAGACGGACTGGTCGGCTTGCGGGGGAAATACGATGCGTACGTCTGTGGATCGGATCAGATTTGGTCGCCTTATCTTTTGAACAGGAATTTCTATTTCTCCTTTCTGGGCGACAGTGATAAGCGAATCGCGTATGCGCCCAGCTTCGGTGTCACGAACACCACAGAGAGAAAGAAGAGGATCATCGCTGATCTCCTTAAATCTTTTAGTTCCGTATCCGTTCGCGAAGATGCCGGTGCGGATTTTGTCGAATCACTCGGTCTTGAGCGTCCCTCACAGGTCGTGGACCCTGTCCTGCTTCTGTCGAAGGAGGACTGGTCCCCTCTCATTGACGGAAAATGTCCTGAGCCCGGTAAAATTGTCTGCTACTTTCTTGGGGATAGGTCGTTTTACAGGAAAGCGGTCGATTCGATTTCGAAGGAGCTCGGCTGCGAAGTTGTGACGCTTGTTGGTTCAGGTAAAAATGCAGTCGACGAGGAGCTTAATCCACGCTACGGGCTTGGTCCCGATGAATGGCTCGCGTATTTGGCGAGTGCGCGGTTCGTGCTGACCGATTCGTTGCACGGTACGCTGTTCTCCCAAATCTTTCGCAAGGACTATTACTGCTTCAAGCGATTTGAGGAGACCGACAAACGCTCTCAGAATTCCCGAGTCGAGAGTCTCGCGAGGCTCTCGAACACTGAAGATCGCCTACTCGATGGCTATGAAAGCCACATGCATGCTACTGAAATCGAGGGGTATGAAAGACGTCTGTCGGATGTGGAGTCACTCATCTCGTTCTCGAAAAATTGGCTCTTGGATGCTCTCGAACAATAGGGGGAGTCAGCTTGAACAAAAACATCGCCATAATTTCTCATCAAGCCTGTTTTGGATGCGGAGCATGTGCGGCCAAATGCCCTTTTTCGGCTATTGAAATGCATCCTTCGCCCGATGGTTTTGATTATCCCGTGGTGGATGCAGCCAAATGCACTTCCTGTGGCCTATGCCTGCGCTCCTGTCCGGCGGAAAACCGAGTTGATACGGACTCGGAGGTCATTCGCGCAGCTGTTTTGCAGGGCGGTGACCCTGACGAGCTCGCGCAGAGCTCGTCAGGCGGCGTCTTCTCCCTTCTTGCGAAGCGGGTTCTTACGGGAGGCGGGCGTGTTTACGGCGCCGCTTGGGACGGTGTCGATTGCGTCAGGCATATCGGTATATCCAATCTTTCTGATATTGCGCTCCTTCAAAAGTCCAAATATGTCCAGAGCGATGCGAGTGAGTCGTACCCCGATGTGCTCAACGATCTGAAATCCGGCAAGCATGTACTGTTTAGCGGTACTCCCTGCCAGGTTTCCGCGCTGCTTCTCTATTTGGGTAAGCCGATGGATGGGCTGACAACCGTCAGTGTTGTTTGCCACGGTGTACCAAGCTCTTCCATGTTTCGTTCCTATGTTGACTGGCTTGAGCTTCGGGAGAAGTCCGATGTCACCGCACTGACTTTTAGAGATAAATCGAAATTCGGTTGGGGCCATAACATAAAGATTGAGTTGTCCGACGGCAGGATTATAAAGAGGCCCGCCGCATTCGACCCGTTTTATGGGTCCTATATCAAAGGCATGATCAGCAGATCGTCTTGCTATAGTTGTCCCTTCAGAGGGTGCGACAGTCCCGCTGACATTATCCTCGGCGACTCCTGGCGTTCTGAGTCAGCCCGAGACTGCGTGTATCCTGAGAAGGGCATTTCAGCCGTTATCGTGAAGACCGAGCGCGGCGCCAAGCTGATTGATGAGATAGTCGATTGCGTTGCCTATTCTAACAACGACGTCGCAGCTGATGACGTGCTCCTGCATGAAGACCCTAATAAGCGTTCAGGACTTGAAGAGAGGCGCGATGCGGTCATCGCTCAGTATGAGGCACTGGGGTCGGGGATCTTTGATTCTGTCTTGGTTCCCAAAGTGAGCCTTTTCGACCGTGTGAAAAAAATGCTTCCGCCGTCGATGCGGTTGGGCGTAAAACGTTTGGCCCGATCCATTATGCCTGGGAACGCGCATGAGTAGCCTTACCACAGCGATTACGATTTGCGACCGTCCCCATATCGGGGGTGGAGCTTCAAAAATCGCAATCGAGACAGCTTCGGCATTGGCAAAGATGGGGCTTAACAGCTATTTCTTCTCAGCGCTGGGAGATCCCGATCCGGCTTTGGTCGAATCGGGGGTTATTTGCGTTAATTGCGGGCAGGGCGACGTCTTGAACGGTGGCGTCTCTGGTGCTGTTCAGGGCATCTGGAACCGACGCTCGGAAACGGCGCTGGATGATTTGCTCAATCAGCTTGACCCAGAAACGGCGGTCGTTCATGTGCATTCTTGGACGCATTCCCTTTCTCCCTCTATATTCAGGGCAATAGAGCGACGGGGCTTCAAATGTCTCATTACTGCCCATGAGTACTTCCTTGTTTGCTCTAACGGTGGGCTCTACGACTATGTGAATCATTGTAACTGCGGAATCGCTCCCGGTTCTCCGAAGTGCCTGCTGCACAACTGTGACAAGCGCTCGTATGCCCAAAAATTGTACCGGTCCGTTCGTTTCTCCGTGCAGAACCATGTCTTAGGCTCGCTTCGCCCGGCGGTCGCCTTTGTCTCCGACTCCAGCCGTCGATTGATCGAACCTCATCTAGCGTGGAATTCTGAACGGTATGACTGCTTAAACTATGTTGATGCGGCTAAGTTTCAAGATGATTCCGAAGGAGATTCTTCGGCATACCTATTCGTCGGCCGCTTAAGTCCAGAGAAAGGCTGTGACTTGTTTTGCGAAGCGGCCTGTCGGGCGGGCGTGAATGCGATCGTCATTGGCGACGGTACCGAATTGAAGAGGTTGTCGGATAGCTATCCAGATATCAGATTCATGGGCTCCTTGCCTCATGATGAAGTTCTTTCCGTCATGAAACAATCTCGCGCTATCGTCATGCCTTCTGTTTGTCGAGAGACGTTCGGGCTCGTCGCTTATGAAGCAATGATTGCCGCCGGCCTGCCATGTATTGTTTCGGATGTCGGCGATGCGGCCTCCTTTGTGATGTCAAAAGGTCTCGGCGAGATCTTCAACGCAGGTAGTGTGGAGTCGCTATCTGACGCAATGGTCAATATGCTCGATTCTGATGTTTACTCGCGTTACAGGGAGGCAGTTGAGAAGGCGGACTTTAGCCATCTCAAAAAGATCGCGTATGTTGAACGTCTTATCAATATTTACGATCAGCTAATGGCTGAGCTTTAATTGGACGAAGGTTTTTAATGGTTACGGTTGTGATGTCAGTCTATAACGGCACACGATATCTTACTGAACAGCTAGACAGCTTGCGACTTCAGACCGTGTCTCCGGATCGGGTGGTGATCGCGGATGATTGCTCGACAGATGGATCGTTCGATCTCATCTGCGAATACATCGAGGAACACGCGCTCGCTAATTGGACCGTCAACAAGAACAGCTCGAATTTCGGCTGGCGCAAGAGCTTTAAACGGCTTCTTGACCTTGCATCTATAGACGATGGAATCGTCTTCCCGTGCGACCAGGATGATATTTGGGAACTCGATAAAATCGCTGTGATGTCCTCAATCCTCGAGAAGGACCCCTCGATTGAGGTTCTCAGCTGCGCCGTCGAGCCGTTTTATGAGAGCGGCGGTAAAAAAGTAACAGTCTATGGTGCTGTCGATGATTCCAAACCTCTGGACGATTTGGAGACCCCGGTTTTCGATAGCAAGTTTATGTCGGTACGGCGCCCTGGATGTTCGTATGCCGTTAAATCTAGTTTTATAAGGGAAATCATGCCATATTGGCAGGATGATTTTGCGCATGACGGTATGTTATGGCGCTTCTCATTACTGAAGGGGACTCTCAGACTTCTAAATCAGCCCTTGATTCGGTTCCGCAGGCATGACTCTAATGCAACTGAGATGCGACATATTGACAAGAAATCTCGTGTTGCTGAGATAGGGATGTGCTTGAGATTTTCTAAGGTTTTAGAAGAATACTGCAGTAGTAATCCTGGCGATTATCGTATATCTTTTTCACATATAGAGCATTACGGTTCTGTTTTAAATGCCCGTTTGCACTTGCTCGTAGGTGGCCTAAAAATAAGTGATTTAGGCACCATTCTAAAATACCGTAAGTATGAACTGTCAAATCGTTCCCTGCTTGGTGATTTTAAGGCCTTAATCAGTTCCTGTGACAGTAAGTAGGTGTTTAGAATGCTTGAGCTATTTACTAATGAATTCACTATTTTGATTTTTGCCGCAATCTTAAGTGTCATTTCTCCCGTTAAAGGACTATTTTTTTCTGTTCTAGGATTGCTCGTTTTCAAAGAAGTTCTTTCTGGGCGCCTCTACAAAGTGTTTTTAAATAACGCTATTCCCATTGTCGTTATGGGCGCGATGGTTTTCTTTTCTGCCATTGCGTTTACGTCCCGAAGCATTAATGAATCCCTCCTTACGGTCTGCTCGTATTTCTTTTGCATCCTTCTTGGTTATATTTACGGTAAAGTAAAGAACGATGACTGGGTTGAGTCTGCATTGCTTATGCTTCGCAACGTTATGGTGTTCGCCTGCCTATTTAGCTTTGTCCTTGAAATTGTTTTAGGTCAACGACTAGTTACAAATGGTTCCTTTTCTTTTCTGCAAACTGTAACGATTGATAATCCATCCTTGTATCGACTGCGTAGTTTTTTCGGTCATGCAATCGTATTTGGCCAAATGATAGTTATTGCTGTTGTAATCAACTATAAATTGGAGACGGGCAGGATGAAACGTCTCTTATACTCTGTAGTTCTTTTGGTCGCTCTGCTTCTGACAAAGAGTCGTAGCGCGTGGATTATTCTCATTGCTTTAGCATCGGTGTACCTGATCTTTCGCCTAAAGAACCCCGAGTATTCTAAATGGAATTTAATTGCGCTTTTAGTTCCAGCTGTATTGCTACTCGTTTTCATTCTCTACAAGTTTGGACTGTTTAACTTTGTGGCTTCTCGATTTGGTGAGCTTGAAACTGATGTTTCATATAGCCAGCGTTCCGGAGCCATTGCCTATATTATTCATAGCTTTTTAAGCAGGCCGCTGTTTTGGCTTACTGGAAATGGTTATGGCAGTAGTCGCATGACTATGCTGGGCACGACGGTTGAAATTAGCGGTTTTTCAACGGTGGATAATGGTTTCCTTGCAATGCTGTATGAATATGGTTTTCTTGGAATTTGTAGTTTTGTATTCTTGCTAATTTCCGCTGGCATCGGTTCGTTCAGGTCGGGTTGCGAACTCGATCAAGTACTATTTTCCGTTTCCTGTATATGCTGCGCGGAGCTCATGTTTTATTGCGAGCTTGGTTGGTGGGTGCCAACGGTCATCTTGTTTGTTTCCTGTGGACTCGTTCTGGGTAGAACGAGTGCTCGGTATTCAGATTTGTGCGAGTCAGGCCCTATTTTGATTTCTGAATAAATCAAGGTTGCTAGTTTAAACAAACGAGGTTGAATGAATTATTCGTCTATCGCACGCAACACTATGATTGCGTTTGCTGCACAGTTTATTTCTCTATCGGTCAGTGTCGTCATGTCGCTGCTCGTGCCGAAAATCGTTGGCGTTGCTGATTATGGATACTGGCAACTGTTCATGTTTTATACGACCTATTCCGGCTTTTTTCACCTTGGCCTGAATGATGGTGTCTACCTGATTAACGGGGGTCTCTCTCGTGATGAAATCGATAAGAGCTCAATCAAATCCCAGTATATCTTCGGTGCTTGTTTCCAGGCAGTGATTTGCCTCGGCATCACTTTGGCTTCGCTGCCTCTCGTCGATGATGCAAATCGGTTATTTGTTATCGCGTCTTTCGCGCTTTACACCGTCGTATATAACCTGACAAGTTATTTGGGCTTTGTCTTTCAGGCCATGAACGAAACTAAGCTTTTTTCGTTTTCTACAATGCTAGACAGGCTGGTGTTTCTGGCTCCGCTCCTTGTTTTAATTGGATTTAAGGTTTCGGACTACCATCCCTATGTCTACGCGTATCTCGTTTCGAAAATTATTGCGCTCATATATTGCTCTTGGATGGGCAGGGATATCCTACGCGCTAAATCAGTGTCTTTTGGCAATTCGCTTAAGGACGGCATCCGCAGTATCATCGTCGGCGTGAAGCTGATGATTGCGAACATCGCCGACACACTAATCCTCGGGGTATCTAGGTTTCTTATCGATCATTTTTGGGGTATCGTCGCCTTTGCAAAAATTTCGTTCTCCCTCTCTCTGGTGAATTTCTTCATCACCTTCGTCTCACAGGCGAGTATGGTTTTATTTCCTGCCCTTAGGACAGGCTCTGAAGATGAGAGGGTTCGTTTTTACATTGGCATAAGGAATTCTATCGAGCTTATTTTCCCTGCGATCTATTTACTCTATTTCCCTATGGTTTGGTTTTTGGGGATATGGCTTCCTCAATATGCCGAAAGCCTCAAATACTTTGCGCTCTTACTTCCGATATGCGTCTTCAATACAAAGATGAGCCTTTGCTGTACTACCTATTTCAAGGTACTTCGTAAAGAACAGCTGCTCCTGAAGTTGAATATCGTCACTGTTATTTGTAGCGCTGTTTTTTCGATATTCGGTGTTCTTGTCCTTAACTCGCTCGACGCCGTCCTGTGTGGCGCCGTTATCTGCATTATTGGCAGGTCGTTGTGGTCCGAGCTCTATCTGAACGAACAGCTTTGCGCCCCGGGTTCAACTAGGCCGTTTCAGGAGATCCTGCTTACAGTCGCTTTCGTCTTGTTCGCTGAGCTTTTATCTGGTGGAACTGCGGCGATTCTGTATGCATTAGTCTACGTTGGCTATCTCTTGCTCAATCATTCTGCGCTGAAAAGCGTTGCTTCATGTTTGACCAAACTTAAGAAGCAGCGATAGCTACATCAAAATGGATTGGATTTTAATATGAAAGGCATCATCCTCGCTGGCGGGTCAGGCACCCGCCTGTACCCGCTCACGCTCGTGACCTCCAAGCAGCTGCTTCCGGTCTACGACAAGCCCATGATCTACTACCCGCTGTCCACCCTCATGCTGGCGGGCATCCGGGACATCCTGGTCATCTCCACCCCGACCGACCTGCCCAACTTCGAGCGCCTGCTCGGGGACGGCTCGCGCTACGGCGTGAACCTGTCCTACGCCGAGCAGCCCAGCCCCGACGGCCTGGCTCAGGCCTTCACCATCGACGAGGACTTCATCGCCGGCGAGCCGTGCGCCCTGGTGCTCGGTGACAACATCTTCTACGGCAACGGCCTCAGCTGCCACCTGACGCGCGCCGTGCAGAACGCAGAGTCAGGCCGCGCCACGGTCTTCGGCTACCACGTGGACGACCCCGAGCGCTTCGGCGTCGTGGAGTTCGACCGCGAGGGGAGGGCCGTCTCCATCGAGGAGAAGCCCGCCGAGCCCAAGAGCTCCTACGCCGTCACCGGCCTGTACTTCTACCCGGGCGACGTGGCCGCCAAGGCACACAAGGTGAAGCCGTCGGCCCGCGGCGAGCTGGAGATCACCGACCTCAACCGGATGTACCTGGGGGAGGGGACGCTGTCCGTCGTCACCCTCGGCCGCGGCTACGCGTGGCTGGACACCGGCACCATGGAGTCACTCCACGAGGCCGCGGAGTTCGTCCGCGCCGTGGAGCACTCCCAGGACCTTCCCGTGTCCGTGCCCGAGGAGATCGCCTGGGAGAACGGCTGGATCACCACCGAGGGGCTCAAGCAGGCCGCCGAGGCCTACGGCAAGTCGGTCTACGGGCAGCACCTCAAGAAGGTCGCCGCCGGCGAGATCGTCAACAGCCCGCGCGAGTACTAGGAAACAAGGAGATACGAACATGGCAGAGGAGACCTTCTCCCCCAGGAACATCATCGTCACGGGCGGCTGCGGCTTCATCGGCAGCAACTTCGTCCACTACGTGGTCAACAACCACCCCGACGTGCACGTCACCGTCCTGGACAAGCTGACCTACGCCGGCAACCCCGAGAACATCGCCGGGCTGCCCTCCGACCGCGTGGAGCTCGTCGTGGGCGACATCTGCGACGCCGAGCTTTTGGACCGCATCGTCCCGGGCCACGACGCCATCGTGCACTACGCCGCCGAGAGCCACAACGACAACTCCATCGCCGACCCGGAGCCGTTCCTGCGCACCAACGTGGAGGGCACCTTCCGCCTGCTGGAGGCCGTCCGCAAATATGGCGTCCGCTACCACCACGTCTCCACCGACGAGGTCTACGGCGACCTGGCGCTCGACGACCCCGCGAAGTTCACCGAGGAGACGCCATACAAGCCGAGCTCCCCGTACAGCTCGACCAAGGCCAGCTCCGACATGCTCGTGCGCGCCTGGACCCGCACCTACGGCCTGCGCGCCACGATCTCCAACTGCTCCAACAACTACGGCCCCTACCAGCACGTGGAGAAGTTCATCCCCAGGCAGATCACGAACATCGTCGACGGCGTCCGTCCCAAGCTCTACGGCCGCGGCGAGAACGTCCGCGACTGGATCCACACCGAGGACCACTCCTCGGCCGTCTGGGACATCCTGACCAAGGGCCGCACGGGGGAGACCTACCTCATCGGAGCCGACGGCGAGAGGGACAACATCACGGTCCTGCGCATGATCCTCGAGGCCATGGGCCGCGACCCCGAGGACTTCGACTGGGTCGCCGACCGCCCCGGCCACGACCGCCGCTACGCCATCGACAGCACGAAGCTGCAGCGCGAGCTGGGCTGGAGGCCGGCCCACACCGATTTCGCCGAGGGGCTCAAGGCCACCATCGACTGGTACGTCGAGAACGAGTCCTGGTGGCGCCCCGCCAAGGAGGCCACCGAGGCCCGCTACCGCGCGCAGGGGCAGTAGGCCGCCCGAGTGCCCTTACGGGGCGCGCCGGGCGGACCGCAGGGCATGGGGATGATCCTGCGGCCCGCCCGGCGCGCCCGCAACCTGAACATCGTCGATAGGAGCTTTTCCCACATGGCAGACATCGCATTCGAGAAGGACCTCTCCGTCACCGAGACCGGCATCGGGGGCCTGAAGGTCGTCGATCTGGCCGTCCACGGCGACTCGCGCGGCTGGTTCAAGGAGAACTGGCAGCGCGCCAAGATGACCGCCCTGGGCATCCCCGACCTCCGCGTCGTCCAGAACAACGTCTCCTACAACGAGAGGAGGGGCGTCACCCGCGGCATCCACGCCGAGCCCTGGGACAAGTTCATCTCCGTCGCCCGCGGCTCGGTCT
The DNA here is from genome assembly GCF_040092375.1 of Collinsella sp. CLA-ER-H5. Classification (NCBI taxonomy): domain Bacteria; kingdom Bacillati; phylum Actinomycetota; class Coriobacteriia; order Coriobacteriales; family Coriobacteriaceae; genus Collinsella; species Collinsella sp. CLA-ER-H5. Next base: position 7,577 of record NZ_JBBNLR010000007.1, on the reverse strand, counting down.
TCGGCGCGTGGGTGGACCTGCGCGAGGGCAGCGCCACCTACGGCAAGGTCTACACCTGCACGCTCGACCCGTCGAAGGCCATCTACGTCCCGCGCGGCGTTGGCAACTCCTTCCAGGCCCTGGAGGACGGCACCGCCTACACCTACCTGGTGGACGCCCACTGGTCGCTCGAGCTGAAGAGGACCTACACCTTCGTGAACCTCGCGGACCCCGAGCTCGCCATCGAGTGGCCGATCCCGCTGGCCGAGGCCACCGTCTCCGAGGCCGACCTCAACCACCCGATGCTCGGGGACGTCACCCCCATGGCGCCGAAGCGCACCCTCGTCACCGGCTGCAACGGCCAGCTGGGCCGTGCGGTGCGCGCGCTCGCCGAGGAGCGCGGCGTGGCGAAGGACTTCGACTTCTGCGACATCGACACCTTCGACATGTCCGACCCGGCGGCCTACGCGCAGTACGACTGGTCGCTCTACGGCACCGTGATCAACTGCGGCGCCTACACGGCGGTCGACAGGGCGGAGACCCCCGGGGGCCGCGCCGCCGCCTGGAAGGCCAACGCCACCGGCCCGGCGCTGCTCGCCCGCACCTGCGCCGGGCACGGTATCACTCTGGTCCACGTGTCCTCCGACTACGTCTTCGACGGCACCGCCGAGGTCCACACAGAGGACGAGCCCTTCTCCCCGCTGTCCGTCTACGGCCAGACCAAGGCCGCCGGCGACATCGCCGTGGGCGGGTGCCCTAAGCACTATATCGTGCGCTCGAGCTGGGTGATCGGCGATGGCAAGAACTTCGTGCGCACGATGGCGGCGCTCTCCGACCGCTGTGCCGACCCTGGCGACGCGCTTAACCAGGTAACCGTCGTGGATGACCAGCTCGGGCGCCTCACCTTCACCCGCGATATGGCCGAGGGCATATTCTGGTTGCTAGGCTACCGCGATGGCGACAAGGAGCCTAGCTGCCCCTGCGAGCCCGGCACCTACAACCTGACGGGCTCCGGCAAGGTTGCCTCATGGGCTGACATCGCCGCGAGGGTGTTCGAGTTGCGCAATGGCAATGCGAGCGCCGTCAAGCCTGTGAGCACTGAGGAGTACTATGCTGGCGCTAAAGGCTCCGTCGCGTCTAGGCCGATTTGCTCGGCGCTATGTCTTCTGAAACTCGAAGGCGTGGGTTTTGTTCCTTGCGATTGGGAGGAAGAGCTAATGGAGCGTTATATGCCCTCCATAAGCCCTGTGCGTCCGGTCCAATAAGAGACCAGTCAATTTTCTGTATTCTGCCACTAGATTGCAGAAGGGTTTTCCTGTAGTCCTGTCGATTCTTAATTCTGAATTCAGATAATGGATTTGGCCAGGTCAAGGTAGCTTCGGGAGGGCTAGGAATCCACTATATGTGGTCGATCACCTACATGACGTACGGAACCTCGCCCTTAGGATTGCGCCAATCGCTTTCTTTCGATGACCTTGAGCGCCCTGCCTGTGGCATGCTGCAGGCAGGGCGCTTCGGACAATGCTTGCCCTAAATCAGCCTTCTTCCGTCGACATGGAGAATGCCTGCAGGACTGAGGCTATTTTATGAACATACCATGCCATTTCGAAATCTAGGAAGACTAATATCCCTCATGTAATTGGGTAATTTGAATTGATATCTTGGGCTTTTTGAATAAATGTGGAGGGATATCGATGGCGTATATTCTCACGCCCATCCTTCTTATCGAATTCAATTTGACACCAACGCGTCATGACTCGTCATACTAGCGGAGTCCGCATTTTGTGCAGACCATCTCGAATTCTTGTGAGCACGTCGCCTGTCTGGCGATGTCCAAGGGAGTCGCTCCATTTTCGATCAAGCCTGAGTAGTACTCTAGTCCGCCCTTGTCCGGCTCGCGCAGCAGTGCAGAGCGGTAAATCCTTCGTACCGTCTCCTCTGGGTTCAAGCAACCAAGGCTGAATTCGGTTGACGCGAAGGCAGCCTCTATCGCGTTTCTCGCGGATGTTTGGTCTACAATGGCCGAGGTCCAGTAGGCGAATCCCTCTTTGTCGCTGGGCCTACCGAGGGCTTCCCTGTACATATTCTCGACGAATTCCTCGACAGTGATGGATGGATGGTTCAAGACAAATTCACGCGAGCTCGTGATGGTTCTGACAAAATCGGATGGCGTCGTACCGCGTTCGAGTGAAGATGTCCAACGGGCCTTCTCGTTGGCATCGGCTTCCCGTCCAAGCAAAGCGCTGATAACAACTGATATCAACGCTTCGCTGGTTTGTGATCTGTTGGCGACTTCAGAGGAAGAAAGGAAACAAACTGCGGCGTTCTCGTAGCCCAGCTTTTTCGTTATGTACAGCCAATAGGCAAAGCCGTCGGCGTCCGCTCTCCGGTTCGCGCCTCCAGCGTATAGCCCCGAGACGAATTCGGTCATAACATCCGATGCTCTTATCTCGAACGTTTTTCGTATTGTCCCAGTGTAGTTGCCGATGCCGTAAATGGCGACCTCGGCCGTCCCCGGTGTTACGTTGTCGGAATAGGTTGCTATGTAGTCTATCCCCTGCTTGAGAGCGATACCGTTGAGATCTACGGTCGTAGCTGGTTCCATAGCTTCCCCGGTGTACTTCACGTCAGCAACGGCTATATCTGCCTGAGAAACGTCGGCTATCGGAGCGGGGGCGGGATACTCTACCTCGAAGTCGAACTTCGCCGACCATTCGTAGCTCGAAACTCTGGTGACGTTCGATGCTGTCGTGAGTGTGACGGTACCGTCGGTCGTGCTCCATTGTCGTTGGTTCATCGCGTATGCAACAATTCCGTTTTGTATGCCAGAAATGCTGGGTGGGAAGGACTGGTTATCTGCATCGATGCTGAATTCGGTTTCCCTAGCATCCAGATGCTGCTGTATGCGCTCGGCGTATGCTTCTGCCCACTCGTCGGCCTTCCCGTTGCGCACGAAGCGGTTGTTGCTTAGGTCGGTCGAGCGGTAGGCGTAGTCTCCCTTTTGGTAGTTTGCCGTGTGGTCGGAGTGGGCGATTGCCATGAGCTCGTCGGTCAGGCCAAAGTACAGATGGCGCTGGTCCAGGTCTCCGTACCAGTTGTCACTGGTGTCGTCCCAGGTTAGGTCCATCTGGCACCATTTGCCGTCGATCTTTACGGCGTTCCAGGTGTGGCCGTTGCCGGTGATGCGGCCGTTGGCGATGCCCGCTGCGTCAAGGAGCTTGGAATAGATGCGCTGGTAGCTCTCGCAGGTGCCCTGGTGGCGCGTGAGGCCGCTTTCGGCCGAGCACCAGTTGAGGCCGTGGTCGTACTCTAGCTGGTCGAGCGTCCAGTCGTGGAGCCATAGAGCCATGTCGTATTCCGAGCCGTTTGTCTGTTGCCTGCACTGAGCCACGGCGTTGTTGACGATCTGCGTGACGCTTGGGCGGGCGGCGTCGTTTACGGTCACCTCCGCCGTGGTGCGCAGGTAGTAGATTCCCTTGTCGTTGTGGGGGTCATTTCTGTCGTTGTCCATAAAGTAGAAGTAGATGCGGTACGTGCCCGATGCCGTGAAGTCAAAGGTAAAATCGTGGCCCGCGGTGCCCAGGCTGTAGTAGCTGGCCCATGCCGGGCGCGACGGGTCGCAAACGCTTTCCTGGCTGCCGCCGTCCCAATAGGTGGGCACGTCCATGCGCGCCTTGGCCTGGGACGAGCCGTTGGCTTGGGTTACGTGGAAGGTTGTCGCGGCGCCCACGGGGGCGTCGTTCCACGAGACGGTGAAGGTGACGCCGTTTTGGCTTGCCGTGGCGGAGTGGGCGTAGGTGGTTTGTGACGTGGTGGAGATTGCGGTGGGCGTGGGGTTGGTCTGGGCTCGGAGGGATGGGGTGGGGGCTGTGGTGGCCGTGTCGGTTGCGGCGGTGGTGCCGTCGGCGCTTTCCGTGTTGACGGCGCTGGTGCCGGTGGACGTTGCGGTGCCGTTCTCTACGGTATCTGCTGCCGAATTTGTGTTGGTGCCGACGTCAGCCTTGCCTGTGTCGCTGCTCGTGGCGTCGGCTTGCGCCTGCTGCTCGGCTGTTGTTCGAGGCTGCATGGCTTCTGCGATGGCTGGCATAGGCAGCGTCGCGCCGACCATGGACGTGCACGCGATCGCACAGAGCAGGTAGTAAAGGGGTCGTTTCATAGCGGAGCCTCTCGGTGAGCAGCCAATAGGGTCCGAAGGCGGCTCCAGGCCAGCACTCCGCACATATTTGTTGGGGTTTATTTTACGGGAATCCCAGTCAACATCAGCGAACTTTCTGGGGAATGTTGGGGAGGGGGAGAGAGCGGGCCAGTTTTAGTCCTCGACGGCGCCCTGACCCGAGCTGGGTTGACTACACGCGATGCGGCAGCTTCAACATGAGGCCGACTTCCGCTTCCTCGAGACTCGGCACCGAGACCTTCCAGGAAAAGTCTGCGAGGCCGCTGCATAGTTCAAGCTCTGCATGGCCGTATTTTTCAATTCTGCAGCCAGGGTGATTCTCGTCTGGTAAAAGGCGACATTCGACCGGTCGCAATCCGATGATTCGATACTCCTGCTGATATGCGTATTTAGGCGTTTTGATAACGAGATTGTGCGGGATGCCCTCAAAGATCTCGCGGATCAGTTTTGGCCCGGGGACGCCGTAGGAGATAGGGCCGTGGGCGTAGATGCTTCCGTCATCGGCGATGTGTCTGTCGGCGAGGCTCGCGAAGCTGTCGTACTGTAGGCAAGCATATCCGTAGAGGCATACCAGAGGGGCCGTACTTCTCTGGGATGTTATGTTTGCATAATTAATTAAGACAATATAATTGGTGGCAATTAATAAATGCAACGAACGTTTGTGTTTGCTATCGGTGCGCTGTTCATTCATGGATCGGAGATTGATCACGGATGTCTGATTACAATTTCTACTACGACGAAAGCCAGCATAGCCGCTTACTCAATCTCGAGACCATCAAAGCTGATGAATTCTATGATGGATTTGTTGTTGCAATAGTAGGGTGGGATTCTCAACGGGAGTCCGATTTAGCTGCCCAGTATTGTGAATTCGAGAAAAAGTATCTTTCTCCAAACGCTAAAGAGTTAAAGAGCACTTGTCTTAAAAGGAGCCAGTTCAAATATGGATTTAAATCTCTATCTCAACATAACGCGCGTTTGATCAGTGATTATCTCGACCTGTTTGATGAAGAAATGTATGTCTATTGTTCCTTCTCAAGTAAGGTCGAATTGCTTGTTGATAGACTGTTCAGCCAATATCAAAACCAGCCCTGCTTTAATGCCGATCTGATGAAATACTCTCTTGCAAAGCTGTTAGTTCAATATAGACCTAATGAAGTTGTTGAATCGATATATAAATCGCCCGACGATTTATTAGACGCTTTACGGGACTTTCTCCTAAATAGAATCGAAGATGACAAAGCGAATCCCGAACTTAAGTGGACCGAAATGGATCAATTCAGATCGATTTTGGAAGTTATGGACCACGTGATGCCACTGGATGATTATCAGTGGGAATACTATTCGCCTCTTGCGGGATTCGGACTATATCTGAGCGAGCATAATGAGATCGATAACTGCACGCTTATCATTGATCAAGAAGAGAATACTAGAGCTGCTGCAGAACGGCTTGGCTTTGATGGGGTGCGTGAAGCGGATTCTTCTGAGTGCTTCGGTGTCAGAATGGCTGACATGCTTGCAGGAATAGTGGCAAAACTCATGAAAGCTATTCGCGATGAACTGACCTATCAGTCGCGAGAAGATGAGATTAAAAAGAACCTTTTTGGTGTGGAGTGGTTCAACCTAAATGATGAGCGCCTCGAACTATACAAAAAGTTATGTCGAGTGTTGATTCAGTATGATAAATGCTGGTACAAGGTTTATGGAAGCGGTTTCTCTGATGATCTTGTCGTTTTAATTGCGCTGCTAAAGTACTTCAATAATTTTGATAGCGCCGCTCAGCTCCGCGAGCTTAGCGCTAATAATGCGGAAAGATTTAACACCTTCTGCTGCCAGAGTCTTTCGGAGCATTTTCAAGTGCTAAGCGATGACCCTTTGTATACGGGCGATTTGAGCGATCCTAAAATCTTATTTCGCCCCCGTCTTAGGATCACCGATCGGCCCAGAACCTATATGGTGATGGATGTTATGTTTGGCGAAGATGGTGCCCCAATGGCTCTGATATCTGAGAATGGACGTGAAAATGCCTATGTATTGCCTGCTGACCTTTCTGGCTGGGTCAGTATGGTGCTTTCCAATGTTGTTTTTAAAGATATATTGTTTCCTGGAAAGGTGAGGTTTCAGTATTTCGAAGGCAGATTTAGAGCTGATTTTCTATAGTTAGGGGCTCCTGTCCCTAAGAGCTTAAGAAGGACGACATAGTGGATCTTACAGAAAAGCTAATGTACATTACGGTGCAGGTGCGCTGCGAACTCACTGACGGGGGATTGTCTCGGGGGAGCGGCTTTATTTTCACTTATTCTAAAGGTGCTACAACGCTTCCAGTGCTTATTACCAATAAGCATGTGGTAAGCGGAGCGTCTAGAACACTCCTCTCGGTTCCGTACGTTCATCGCGAGGGCGACATTAGTGAGCGTCGTTCGTTTAACGTTGCCATCGGTGATGGTGAGGACGTTTGGGTTGGGCACCCCGATAATTCTATAGATCTTTGTGCGCTTCCGCTTCAGGGTGTTATCGAACGAATGCTTAAACATGACCCCTATGCTCATCATGTTTCCGTTGACGAAAGTCTTATCCCTTCTCAAGCTGAACTTAATAAGCTAAGTCCTTTTGAAGATGTCATTATGATTGGTTATCCGATCGGTCTTATTGATGAAGTGCACAATGCCCCACTTATGCGCAAAGGCATGACGGCCACCCATCCAAAATACGATTTCAACGGCTTGCCTCAATTTATGATAGATTGCGCTTGTTTTCCTGGGTCGAGCGGGTCGCCCGTATTTCTGCTGGATAATGGGCCATATGTCGAAGACGGGGCGATGAATCTTGGCCAGCGGCGATTTAAATTTCTCGGAGTTTTATTTTCGGGGCCGGTGCAACATGCAAGTGGTGAAATTGCTGTTATAGATATTCCCACGACCCAACAGTTAGTTTCTTCCACCGACATTATGGTGAACTTGGGAAACGTTATTAAGTCAAAGAAGCTAGAGGAGCTTGGGGTGGTTTTGTGGAACATAGCCGAGGGCTAAATTCCATCTAGTTTGTTTGCGTCGGTTTAAGACCTTTTCTGTATGGGTGCTGAGTGTCAAATCGTAAATATCATTCCCAATTTGTGCTGTATGCCCTCGGGCGATACTTGAAGAGGGCTGATGCGTCGGTCCTCTTTTTTGATGATTTCTTTACAGCATACTTGATATGACCGCACGGGTCCGTGTGGGGAGATGTCATTTCCAGAGCGCTATTCCTATTTAGTGATCGTCCAAAGCGGTCATCTCGCACGATGCCGATCCAGCCGTCGGCCACCTGAACTAATCGATCATTCGTCCGGTAATCACGACAGTATTGTCAACGATGTCTCTCTCGCACCGTGAACATTCAGAAGATCGGCAAGAGCCAGTTGGCGCAGAGGTAGTGTCGAGAAAGTTGG